>JBGTCB010000937.1:0-8082 GCA_041748995.1 Saprospiraceae bacterium
ATGAAACTGGGCTAGAATATCTTGAACCTGTGCAAGATCATTGTTCATGGCAGCACTAATAAGTTCTTGTTCCTTTTGTCTAAAAAGTTCTTCTTGGCTGAGTTCAGGTTGCTCATGTGACGTTTTTTGTTTTTTACTTGAGCCCTCTTGCGCGGCGTGCACTGTGCAAGAGCAGCCGATGATGGCGAGCGCTAACATGCTGGTGATTGTTATTTTTTTAGTAAGCGTTTTTTCTGGTATTGACGGCTTTAATGCATTGTCCAAGGAAGATCAGTATGACTCGACCATTTTTGATATAGGTATCCGGTTAACTGTCATTCTTTTGATCATTTGTGCAGCCATTGCGCTGATATTTGCACTTTATCAAACTGTTACCAACCCAAAAGCAGCCTTAAAGGGAATTATTGCACTGGTCATACTCGTTATAGTATTTGTAGTATTGTATAACATGTCTGTGGCTGAAACCACGGGTCCGGTAGCTGAGGCAGTTCAAGAATTCGGACTAACTGAAAATGAAAGTAAATTGGTCAGTGCCGGTATCAAAGCTACTCTATTATTAGGTGGCGTGGCAATAGCTGCATTTGTAGTGTCAGAAGTTAGAAATCTATTTAAATAATATCATCATGGCAAGAACAAGTAGTCGCGATAGGATGAAGAATGAAATCAATGCAGGATCTATGGCAGATATTGCCTTTCTGCTTTTGATTTTCTTCCTGGTGACCACCACCATCGACGTAGACAAAGGTATCACAGTGAAACTTCCACCCTGGTCTAACGAGCCACCTGAAATTCAGCAACTGAAATCACGCAACGTTTTTTCAGTCCTGGCAAATGCCCAGGATCAGCTGCTCGTACGGGGTGAATTGACCGACATTGCTGATCTACGGGAACGAGCTAAGGAGTTCATTGCCAACCCTTTAAGGAGGGAAGATTTATCGACCGATCCGAAAAATGCGATTATTTCATTAAAAAATGACCGCGGAACCAGCTATAGTCAGTACCTGTCCGTCTACAACGAACTAAAGGCAGCATACGATGAGCTTTGGGACGAAGAATGCCAAAGGTTATATGGAATCCCTTATAGCGATGACTTACCAACGGCTTACAAGAGAGCAATTAAGGAAAAGATACCAATGGTTTTGTCAGAAGCTGAGCCTACAAATTTTGGAGCTGAAAATTAAATTAAAATGGGACATTTTAAGAAAAAAAGAGGAAAAGCGAAACCTGAAGTTTCAACAGCATCTCTGCCGGATATCATATTTATGCTTTTGTTTTTCTTTATGGTAGTTACTGTATTAAGAGATGGGGAGCGTAAAGTAAAAGTGGTGGTGCCGGAAGCAACACAACTTCAAAAACTGGAACAGAAGTCACTGGTAAACCATATTTGGATTGGCAGACCGATTGAAAAATTTCAGGCTTTGTATGGTACTAAACCAAGAATTCAACTGGGAGATAAATTTGCTTCGGAACATGATATTCCATTATTCCTTGAACAGCATAAAATTAAGGTTCCTGAACCACAAAGACCTCAGATTACAAGTTCATTGAAAGTAGATGGTGAGGTCACTATGGGAATCGTCACTGATGTGAAGACAATACTCCGCAAATCCGGCCAATTGAAAGTAAATTATTCTGCCAGACCTCGACAAACGCAGACAAGAAGGTAAAGATTTTTTAGACCGGACCAAAATCAGGACCCGAATCAATCAGATAAATTGATTCGGGTTTTTTTATCTGAGACGGTCAGCTGAACGTACAAGCTTTTCATCCTTTCGAATGTAGCGAATCGCCAGAGCCAGGAATAGAATGGCTAGTACCGGAATAATATATCCATATCCATATTCAATGGTTATTCCGTTTTCAAATGCCAGCTCCTGATTATTTTGTTGCAAAAAAACAATAATCAAGACTATAAATAATCCGGCAAGTGCAATACTGAGTCTGCTCAATTTCATTTGCAGTGGTCTGTTTCTATAGAGAAATATGGTGATCAGAGGCACCAAAATTCCCAGAATCGCGAGTATCAGCAAGACTAGGTGGTCTTGCGTATTGTACACTCCATCAGTAAGCATGTTTTGAACATTACCGGCCGGCAAAGCCTGATCTGTAGTCGCAAAAGACATTGGTCTGGAAAATAATAGTGACATCAGTATTGCTGCCAGAGCCAGAAAAACTGTTTGTAATCGCTGAATCATAATTTCATTTTCATTTGAAAAAGCTGAAATTACTAAATTTATTCAATGACATCAGGAAGCGTAAATGCCGTAAGCTATTGGGAGCAGGAGAGCTTCCTTCACCGCAGGAATCTGGTCATTGTCGGATCCGGAATCGTTGGACTTACAACAGCCCTTATGGTCAGCAGGGAACGCCCTCAGTGGTCTGTATTAGTTATAGACCGTGGTACGCTGCCAGATGGAGCGAGTACAAGAAATGCAGGATTTGCTTGTTTCGGGAGCCCCTCTGAATTATTAGCGGATGTTGAGATCTCCGGTTGGGATTCAATGGTTTCACTGGTTAAACGGCGTTGGCAAGGACTACAGTTATTAAGGAGTCTCGTGGGTGAAAGCAACATGCAATACACACCCTGTGGGGGTTATGAAGTATTTGATCACAATCAGCAAAATCTGTATGAAAGATGTCGCGCGGCAATTCCTGAATTAAATCAGGCTTTATCGTTCATAGGTCCGGATGTATTTGGTCCATCAGACAATCTTGAAGATCATGGATTACAGTCCTACCATAGTATGCTGAAGTGCCCTTATGAGGCAGCCATTAACCCAGGGAGGATGATAGCGAAACTCATGTCAGAATGTTTGACAGCCGGAATTCAATTCCTCAATGGTCTGGAGATAACGAACCTGGAGGACAGAGGAGATTGTGTGGAGATCTCTGGCCACGGATATGTAGTTAAAAGCGATTTGGTTTTATTATCTACTAATGCATTTACCAGAAAGCTTCTTCCGAAGATCGATGTGTATCCTGCTCGAAATCAGGTATTGGTAACTACACCCATTTCTAATCTTGCACTGCAAGGAGTCTACCATCATGATCATGGATATGTTTACTTTCGAAATATTGGTAATCGCTTGTTGATCGGAGGAGGTCGAAATAAATTTGCCGATCAGGAAAGGACGGATGTAATGACTACCACCGATAATGTGGTTGACTATCTCACCCACTTACTGCAAACCAAAATCATTCCGGGAAAAGTCTTTGACATTGAATATAAGTGGAGTGGAATCATCGGCCTGGGAACCGACAAAACACCTCTTGTTGAGTGGCAATCAGATCGTATCTTTGCAGCTTGTCGTATGGGAGGAATGGGAATTTCAATAGGAGCTCTTATCAGTCAATCGGCAACCAAAGAAATAATCAGTCGTTAACATTCTGTTAATCACAAAATACAACTTGACTTTAGCCAGCCTCACAGCGTTTCCTGTCTTAAATCTTATTGTGTACCGCACAATCATCCTCTGTTGCCTGCTAATCACTGTATCGCAGGTATTTGGTCAAAACATAATCGAAGAGTCCGATACAGCCAAATCCAATCTGGTGATCATTGATAAGGCAGATAAAGTCGAAAGAATACTTAGGCCTCTGCAGGAAGAAATCCTTATTCTGTCCGGAAATGTGCTTCTGCATCAGGATAGCTTGTTTATGCAATGTGATTCAGCCCGGAAGGAAAATAATAATCTAATTGCAATCGGTAATGTACTCCTCCAACAGTGGGATTCATTAAACGTTTTTAGCAATCGTTTGGAATATTTTGGTGATTCCAGGGATGCTTACCTTAGGGATTCTGTTGTACTGCAAAGTAAATCTCAAAAGCTATTTACCGATTCATTGACCTACAATACTCAAAGCCGGATTGCCAAATATGAACATGGTGCCCATTTGACAAATGATACGATTTTCTTATACAGCCAGAAGGGTACATTTTATGTAGCAACCAATGAGATTTATTTCAAAGATAGTGTATATGTAAAAAGTGAAGATTTTGAACTTTTTGCTGACACATTACTATATAATACTGCAGAAGAGAAAGCTTATTTTCTTGGTCCCACCAGAATTGATCTTACCAATGGAAGTAAAGTATACTGCGAAGCAGGTTATTTTGATATGTCCAGGAAAGAAGCCCTTTTCACCCAGGGTGCTCAGTATGTTGATGCTGATCGGGTTGCCTTGGGAGATTCGATACTGTATGATGCTAATCTTAAAATAGTCACTCTCTTACATAATGCGTCTTTGAGTGAACCGGGAAAAAATGCAGAGGCGGATACAATCATCTATCATGAAGAGGATAAAATACTTACTCTTGTCGGTAATGCATTTTTTCAGGATTCGATTCGAACCATGCGATCAGAGGCCTTGCTTTACCATATTGAAGATGACAAACTGATCTCCAATACAAGAGCTTCCATTGAAAATGAATCACAGTTTCTTGACGCGGATACACTGGATTTCGACAATAAATCAGGTACCGGATATGCTGCGGGTAATATTATCTGGAGGGATACCGCATCAAATTATACGATCATCTGCAACCGCGCTTTATATGTTGACTCAACCAAATACTTAAAGGCATTTGGTGGCCGGCCTTTACTAATTAATAAAATGGAGAATGATTCTCTCTATCTTTCTGCTGATACGTTAGTGTCACTTGAACGTACCAGTGGAGTTGATACATTTCGCATATTTCTGGGGTATCATGATGTCAAAATATTTAAAACCGACCTGCAGGCCATATGTGATTCATTGGCTTATTCTTCCGAAGACTCTATTTTTCATCTTTATGATGATCCCGTGATCTGGTCGGACACTTCGCAATTCAAAGCGGATTCAGTCAGTATCCTGTTATCGGAAGAACAGATAGACCGTATCTATTTAAATCAAAATGCCTTCATCATTAATTCGGAGGATCAGATATTATTTAATCAGATGAAAGGAAAGGAGATTACCGCTTACTTTAAAGAAGGTGAGATTGATCAGATGTTGATAAAAGGCAATGCCGCTTCGATATATTATGTTCTAGACGATCTGAAAGCTTATATTGGAGTCAATGAAACCCTTTGTAGCCGCATGCTCTTAAGGTTTGCGGGTAATACCGTGAAAGAGATTGTTTTTTATGATAATCCCCAGGCTACTTTTCATCCTATACAGGAAGCGAACGTAGAGGAGTTAAAACTAGAAGGCTTTCACTGGCGCGGTGACGAACGCCCAAAATCTGTTTTGGATCTCACAAAACTTATTCTGCAATGAGAACACTTCATATCGTGTTGTTTTGGGCACTGTTAGCACTCAACGTCTCGGCAACCACTCCAACCGATACTTTTAAGCTGGCAAATGAGGCTTTTGAGAAAGGAGCTATAGATGATGCAATCCTTTTGTATGAGAGTATACTGTCGAACGATTACCATTCACCCACAATCTATCATAATCTGGGGGTTGCCTACCTTAGGACTCAAAATTGGCCTTCTGCAAGATATTATCTGGAGAAGGGATTACTTCAAGCACCCCTTGATCCTGGATTAAATTCGAATCTTAACTTCATCCGGGAGAAAGTAGGCGATTCATACAATTTCCCTTCATTTCCCTTCACGGGCTTAATTAGCAAGATACACCAGATAGCCGGTCAAAATGTAATTTCCCTCTTTCTGCTCCTCGTTTTTTTATGTACTATTTCCGTCATTTGGTTCAAACCAGGAAAATGGCAACTGGTCAGTGGCCTACTAGGTGCTACCTGGGTCATCCTCCTAATGCTTTTCTTATTGGAACGTAAGAATGAGCAGATACATCATGATATGGCCATCGTTTGGAACCATGTGGCAGAGCTGTATGATAAGCCAGATGAGATTTCTGAATCTATCTCAACAATTTATGGTGGTCACAAGGTGAGAATTATGGAGAAAGTAGGACCCTGGTGTCAGGTGGATCTTGCAGATGGAACCACCGGTTGGATCGAAGCGAAGGAATTGAGATTACTCTAGGAGGCCGTTGAAATACTCAACTTGTCCTGATTTTCCTCCATGTGAATTAACCACTATTTGATGATCAGCCGTTCTCGCCACCTCTGGCTTTGTTGATCCTCACTCAGTTACAACTTCCAGTAGCTTCCTTCGTCTCGCCGCGCCAGAGACGACGATCTACGGCTTCAGAATCAACCTGAGCATTTCAACAGCCTCCTAGGCAGACAAGAAACCTATTTTTCAACCCCCCCATCCAACTGAGATTGATAGTCCTTCAGCTCATCCCATTTACCTTCCACGGCTAAGAGAGCTTGTTTTGGCCAGGTAGTCGGATTAAACATTTTAAAACGGTTACCCGCACTTTCCAGGATTTCCCGAATCTTTTCAGGATCAGACTCTGACATGGTCTTAAGGTTTGTGATACCGTTTTCCTTTAGTATCGATTCTAATTTCGGCCCTATCCCTTCAATTACTTTAAGATCATCTTCTTTAACTGACTTTTTAGCAGCTCCTTTGCCTGCATCAGGTGTTACCTTTTCAGATTTGACTTCAACAGCAGCACCTATTTCAGATGACTTTTCGGGCAACTCCCTGACACCTTCCTTACGATCGGCTGTTACAGGTTCTTCAATGGGAATCTGAAACGGAAGTACCGATACAAAAGTTCGGTTTTGCCTGCGTTTTTTAAATTCAATCGTACCATCAACAAGAGCAAACAGAGTATGGTCTTTCCCCATGCCTACCAAATTACCAGCGTGAAACTTCGTGCCCCGCTGACGCACTATGATGTTTCCTGCCCTGGCTAGTTGTCCGCCAAAGAGTTTAACTCCAAGTCTATTGCTGTGACTATCACGTCCGTTGTCTGAACTTCCTACTCCTTTCTTATGTGCCATGATATCTTACCTTTATTATCCGATCGAATCTACTTTAATTTTTGTAAAACTCTGTCGATGACCGTTTTTCACCCGGTATCCCTTTCTTCGTTTCTTTTTGAAAACGATCACCTTATCACCCTTTTGATGACCAAGGACTGTCGCAGCGATAGAGAAACCAGCTACCGAAGGATCTCCGATAGATGTAATGCCATCTTGTTCTACCAAGAGAACATTCTCAAAGGTTACTACATCCCCCTCTTCAGCGTCCAGATGATGCACGAAGACTTCTTGCCCGGTTTCTACTTTGAACTGTTGACCTGCGATTTCGACTATTGCAAACATTACTTAAAAAATTTAGGACTGCAAAGATACTATATTCTTATAGGAAACCAAGTACTGACTTTCAAAAATTACTACTTGAGGTTACTCCTGAAAAAGCTCTTGTGAAGAGACCAGTCAGTTCTGATCTGATGTCGGGTATATTCCATCACACCTGCAAAAGTGCTGAATCTTCAAAAAAAAAGCCTGATAAGATTGGATACTCATCAGGCTTATGGAATAAAAAAAATGGCAGCGACTTACTCTCCCTGGCTTACACCAAGTACCATCAGCGCTGGGGGACTTAACTTCTCTGTTCGGAATGGTAAGAGGTGGGACCCCCCCGCTAAAACCACCATAAAATTTTAGGTCACTATAGTGACTCAATATTTTAATTCATCCAGGACATTTTCCTGAAGGAAAAGAATAGAAATGGGAAGAAAATGCACTGAGAAATACACTAATCAATAAGCGTCAGAGTTACGGTGAAATTTAATTCAGTTCACTAAAAGTGAAAGAAAAAAAAGGAAGCATTTGGGTAATTAGTACTACTCGGCTGCGTACATCACTGCACTTCGACCTGTAGCCTATCAACGTAATCGTCTATTACGACCCTTTTATTCCCCGAAGGGAAAATGGAATACTCATCTTAGAGTTGGCTTCGCGCTTAGATGCTTTCAGCGCTTATCCATTCCGAACATAGCTACCCAGCGATGCATCTGGCGATACAACTGGTACACTAGAGGTTTGTCCAACTCGGTCCTCTCGTACTAGAGTCAGATCTCTTCAATATTCCTACGCCCACAACAGATAGAGACCGAACTGTCTTGCGACGTTCTGAACCCAGCTCGCGTGCCACTTTAATGGGCGAACAGCCCAACCCTTGGGACCTTCTCCAGCCCCAGGATGTGACGAGCCGACAT
>JBGTCB010000938.1:0-24495 GCA_041748995.1 Saprospiraceae bacterium
ATAAACCGGTATTATCTGGAAAACTCAAAATCCGGGATCTGAACATTACAATCTCAGAATCCGAAGAGATGAAGGCATTTTCTAATGCGGAAATTACACCTTTCACTGTACATTCTCCCAATTTGACAGATAGGTTCCCATGCGTCTGGTAAAAGCCTTAGGTCTTTCCGAATAAAGTTTTTGACCCAAAGAATTTGCTTTGGCAATATATGTTTTGTGATTATACTGAGTCAGCGTGATAATCAGATCCCTTTCTTTTTTATTTAAGCCGCTTTTTTTTGACAGAAGATAATGTTGAAGGACAGCTATGTTGTTTGCTTCACCTAAAAAATTTGAAAGTTGATTCAACTCCTTTTCCCAGGATACCATCATGGCAGGCCATAGATTTCGAAGTATCATAAGTTGATAACGGAGGTATTTTGCTCTTTTACGCCATTGGTGAAAGTCTTCGCTGGAGGGATTATCCTGGCAGATTTGAAAGCACTTATAACCGCGTCGATATACTTTACTAAGTCCCTGCAGCAAATTATTAACGTAATCTTCACTCCAGGTAATTTGTTTTGTGATCAAGAGATGGGCCGACAGTGCAACTCTGGTGTCTGCTATCTGTTGTGTTATGTCCTTTGAATATCCTGATCTCTCTTTATTAATGCTGGTTTTTAAGGTCGAGAGCTTTGAAGCCATATTCTTTTTCTGACCAGCTTCGGACATTTTGTCAATGGTTTCGAGCATGGCAGTAAGGTCACGGGCATCGGACAATTTTCCGGATTCATCGCGATAGAATTGATTTTCCACCCCAAAAACATCTTCGGTAATTTCGAATCGTAAAAGGCGAAGAGTAGCACGAAGGATTTTGATGGATTGTCGACATTGATGGATAGCAGTATGAGGATCCCGGGTTTTGTTCAATGATCTGACAGCTGCCTGATGGCTGCGTTTCAGAATACGGTGAATTCCGGTTTGATAGCTTTCTTTATTTTGAATGGAATAATTCAGGATCTTGCCTTTTGTTCTTGTGCACTTGAAGGTACTTCATTTTTTTGGTCTTTAGCTAGTGTCAAGTCAAGCCTGAACCTACGGGTAATCCGGCGTATCTTTTGAGGTATCTCTGAGTTACAAAAAACTCACTTAGCTATGGCTATGCTCATTTTTTGTGCCTTGACCTACCCCAAAATCTACACCGCCTTACCCGTCATTTAAACGTTGACATGACACTAGCAGGAAACACCTGCAATCTTTTGACAAAACCGAGCAGGATCTTTTGGAGTGAAATGGACTTTTCTCCAGGACCAGCAAATCATAGCGGGACCTCGATATATTCCAGAGCCCATTCCTGCATAAACCGTACCTGTACGGGAAAACAATGGTAAACGATAAGATCCGGATTATCGATCGCACCCAGATAGTGCCGTAACAAGGGATTCTTTTCCCATATCCGCTGAAGTAGGTTTCGATCTCTAACTACATTTGCCCGAGCTGTGATTCGAACCTGGTTATGATCCGGATCCAGGTAACAGATTTCTACCTTATTATTTATTGCGATTTCTTCAGTTTTGTGATAGGATTTAAGATTGCCGATAAAAATTTCAAATCCCTGGGTTAATAAGGGCGAGACCGGCCGAAGGCGTGGTTGATCACCGTCAATAGTGGCTAGCATGGGAAATTTGACACTTGCTACGATCTGCGCCGCTAAAGCAGGGACATCTCCGGGTCTTATCTTTTGAGGAGTCGGTTTTGGCATTTTGTTTAATAAATTTTATTTAGGGCACCTCTATTAACCCCGTTCATGGTAAAAACAATTTTCTTCGAAAATTTATTCAATAATATACTGCGCCATACTTCGTTGATCGTCAGTCAGATAGCTACGGCTATCTTCCTTCCTCCAGCCTTGTCTGGTTTGCATCTTTTTGAATTTTTACTCATTCAGAGGTAAATAGAGGTGCCCTTTAATTATTTCTTAATTATGACTGATAAGGAAAGCTGGCATATTTATCTGAAGAGGATCTCTGTGTAAAAAAACCAATAACTATGTCATTAATTTTTATCAACGTGATTTGTATATTCCTGACTTTACCTATGTCCTGATTTTAAACCGTTCTGTAATTAATCTGTATTTTACCTTTTAATGTGAATATATTGAAATTATTTTAAATATAAATGAGGCAGATCCTGTTGTTCTTTGGATTAACGATACTGGTTTTGATCCCTTTTTTCATTTGGGGAGAATCGTGGACGGATCGTTTTACATTTGGAGGAGCGACTGACTGGTTAAAATCCTACGGACAATGGGCCTGGTTGGCCGGTATAATGCTCCTTGTTTTAGATATTGTCCTGCCGGTGCCGGGTACTTTGGTCATGGCAGGGCTCGGATATATCTACGGAACTGTATGGGGGGGAATGCTTGCAGCCCTGGGATCATTCATTTCAGGCGTGGTGGGCTATTGGTCATGTCGCTCCCTGGGTGAGGCAAGTGCGATAAAAATTCTTGGAAGGAAAGATTTTGAAAAAGGTACCCGAACCTTTGCAACCGTGGGTGGGTGGCTGGTGGTTTTGTCGAGATGGTTGCCTGTGTTCCCTGAAGTAATTTCCTGCATGGCTGGATTAAACCGGATGCCAAAAGAGAAATACCATCTTGCCTTGCTGTGCAGTGCACTTCCGATGGGATTTATTTATGCAACGATTGGACAGGCAGGGGTAGAAAGTCCTGTTTTTGCCATTGTGTTAAGTGCCGGACTGCCTCCAATAATATGGCTGTTACTCAGACCTGTTTTTAACCGGAAAAGAAATAAAGATACCTTTTGAACCGTGGTGAAATTGAATCCAATGGATATGCCGGTACTTTCGGGATAAATTCTGAACGAATTTAAAGTCGTAACGAAAGAAAAGAATTCGTTTTCTAAGTTTTACTGAAAATGCATTGGTTTAAATTATAAGGTCTATTTTTAGTAGCAAATTAGAGCACTATGAAGATTTTAGATAAAGTTCTTCCTAATTTACCGGTATTTGTTTTGGTTTTGCAGTCCCTGCAGTTATGTGGGCAGAATGGAGAGTCTGCAGAGAGGTTCCAGTGGCCGGAAGGAAAGAAGGTAGCACTGAGTCTGAGTTTTGATGACGCCCGGTTGAGTAATGTGGATGTAGGTCTTGATTTGTTTGAAAAGTTTGATGTGAAGGTGACCTATTATGTGATTCCGGGTGCTGTGGAGAAACGTTTGGCCCAGTGGAAGAAGGCAGTTTTACAAGGCCACGAAATTGGAAACCACACCTTATATCATCCCTGTTCAGGCAATTTTACCTGGGACCAGGAAAAAGCTTTGGAATCGTATAACCTGGCCGCCATGCGTCAGGAACTATTGGACGCCAATGACCAGATTAATACCTTGTTGGGGGTAACACCGGTTTCTTTCGCTTACAGTTGTGGTCAGACCTACGTCGGTCGCGGGCAGGAAACAAGGAGTTATGTGCCTTTAATTGATGAGTTATTTGATTCGGGAAGGGGCTGGCTTGATGAAGGCACCAATGACCCTTATTTTGTCGATTTTGCTCAATTGCAAGGCGTTGAAATGGACGGCAAAGA
This sequence comes from Saprospiraceae bacterium, assembly GCA_041748995.1. Lineage (GTDB taxonomy): Bacteria > Bacteroidota > Bacteroidia > Chitinophagales > Saprospiraceae > JABDMH01. The sequence continues at coordinate 3,575 of JBGTCB010000938.1, forward strand.
TTTTGAGCAGGATATAAAACCCATATTGAAATCCGCACAGGAGCATAGTCATTGGGTAGTCCTGGCCGGACATGAGATCGGTCCGGATGGCCGGCAAACTTCGAGAACGAAGATGCTTGAAGAATTGATGACTTATGTGAGGGATTCTGTGAGTGATATTTGGTTAGCTCCCGTAGGTGAAGTGACTTCTTATGTAAGAAAACAACGTGATTTGTTACATCAGTATCTGATCGGACATCTTAGTTTTTACAGTTCCTTTGATCATGGATTTGACGCAGATTATGCCAAGGGAGATGACGCTATTTATACGTCAGACAATGCTAAATCAGAAGTGGGTCACGCCGGTATTCATATTGCGGATGTCCGGGTAGAGGAGGGACAGGGACGTTATGGTAGTGGGCTGGTATTCAATCGGAAAACAACGGAGACGCTGTATTACTTAGCAAAGAATAATATAAATTACGGGCAAAGCAACCTGTCTGGCAGCGTTTCTTTTTGGCTTAGTCTGGATCCTGAAAATGATCTGGAGCCAGGATACTGTGATCCCATCCAGATTACGGATGCCGGGTATAATGATGCGGCTTATTGGGTGGATTTTTCCGATAAGAATCCGCGATTGTTTCGCATGGGAGTTTTTGGAGATTTAGAGGTCTGGAATCCAAAAGATATTTCTCCTGATGATAATCCGGCATTTAACAATCGATTGATTGTTGCCCAGGACCGGCCTTTTGGCAATGATTTTTGGACCCACATCGCCATTGTATTTGAAAACCTCAACGAAAAATCACCAGGAACAGCCACTTTTTATGTCAATGGCAAAGTACAGGGGGATAGAGAAATAACAGAACCATTTACCTGGGACATTGAAAAATCAAAAATATTTCTTGGATTGAATTATATAGGAAGACTTGACGAACTGGCTGTATTTAGCAAGCCATTGACAGCACAGGAAATCCAGGCAATCTATCAGTTAGAAGAGGGTATTTCATCGCTCCTTCAGGCAGATAAAAAATAGGGCACCTCTATTAACCCCGTTCATGGTAAAAACAATTTTCTTCGAAAATTTATTCAATAATATACTGCGCCATACTTCGTTAATCGTCAGTCAGATAGCTACGGCTATCTTCCTTCCTCCAGCCTTGTCTGGCTTGCATTTTTTTGAATTTTTACTCATTCAGAGGTAAATAGAGGTGCCCAATAAAAAAAAGCCCGGTTTTTTGAACCGGGCTTCTTTTCAATGGTAGTTAGGATTTTATTTGACACCCAATTTAATTGGTACTATTGTTTGTTCCCAAATCAATTGGATGGTTGCACTTTTATCACGAAGCTCATCGACATTAATTAAAAAAGATTCCACAGTGCAATCAAGAGGGGCGGGAGTCACCATGACTTTTAAAGCAGGTTCTTTGTCACCATACGAACCAGCTCCAGGCTGATCATATTTGTGAAACATTACACCCCAGCTGTCTTTTCCAGGCGTAGTAAAGAGTGCATAACTGCCAGCCGCCAAAGACTTACCTTCAATCGTTACATCTTCACTAAAAGTAATTTTCGTTGCTGAATTGGCACCGGTACGCCAGGTCTCACCATAAGGTACCAGTGAACCCATAACAGTTCTGTCTTTCATAGAGGGTCGGGAATACTCGATCGTCACATCGGTAAGGCCTACTTTCTGCTCCAGTTTAGAGGAAGGAGATGCTGCAGGTCCGCTTTGAGCACAAGCAGTATAACCTGTAAAAGCAAAAACTGTTAGAAGTCCAAAAAAGAGAAATTTTTTCATATTGATATATTTAATTCGTTAATCAGGTGTATAGATAAGCAATATTTGGGTACGTCAGTAATCCGGTAGTTACAATTCTTAACGCATAGTTAAAATTTAAGAGAACTTTAAGGAAAAAGCCTCTGATACGGTACTTAGTGCTGTAATTACTCCATTGGGATCTGATTATTGTCACTCAATTACTGTCGGGGAGGCCCATTCTTCTCTGTGTTGGACTTTTGAGTGTAAGACCAGGCATCAACCTGATTCATGACTCCAAATTTACTCTTTTGTTCTGTTTTGCATCACCTGGTGAGCTAATCCTATTTATGGTGGATCTTATGCGATCAGATGGATAGTCAGTATCATTCTGCGGTTAAGAAGGAAAGAATCAGAATTCAATACTTTGCTTGAAATCCTTTTGGAGCAGGAGTACAAAATTAGTTCGTACAATTTCACCCATACTCTTACATTTCGCGAAGGCATTGTTTCTATGGTGTTTTATGAGTTCACCTTTTAATTGTTCCATTTTATCCGGAGAAGAAAGTTCATCCTGAATCATGATTTTGAAAAGTTCATTTAGGCGAATTTTCGAGTTTTTAACCCTCGCCGCAATCAGGCTTCGTTCTTCCATCTGATATTGCTTAACGGCCTCCGGTTTCATGTGTTTGATTCCTAAAAAAATAAGGGGATTATTATCTTTGAAATATTGAGGTAAATAAAAACTTTTACGACCCTCATACGATTGCTGATCAAAATCAATTGCCCGCAATCGAAATTGTGATCCTTCAATATCCGGAGTGATATCCACTACGTAATTATAAGCCCGCATGTCGCCTAATAATCGCACAAAACACCTTTCATTAAATTTGATAAATTCTTTAGCCATCCGGATTTGATTAAATTCATTGTCGTCAAGATTTTTTTTCATAAAATCATCTCCAGGAATTCCGGCAATATGTTCTTCAATTAAAGTGTCACGATTGAGAAAATAATCAAATCGATTCGGTGAAATCAGATTTTCCAGTTCAAGGCCATATACCCGGCTTGCATCTGTCTTCTTAATGTAATAATGATCATAATTGTCGTTAAGCCGGTTAATTATCCTGATCCTGAAGGGCTGGGTATTTCCAAACGTACAGAAATCAATGCGTGCCACTGAAAGATGTTGGATGACTTCGACATCTCCATCTGTTTTTAAATATGCATAGATTAGCTTTAGATCTTTGCTGATTTCCTGGTAGTCGTGTTCATTATAGAAGACGGTTTGCCAAAGGGTATCTTTTTGTTCGAGATCGAGCAGGGGCATCGATTCATGATATCGTAACAGATCCTCATACTGGAGGGATATATCTATTTTATTACCGTTTTTGGTTAGGTATGCATCTAGCGAGGGAGAAATCGGAAATGCAATTTTCTTTCTGGAGGGAAGATCTCCTTTCATTGGTACTGATTGATCATATCAAAGGTAGCTGATTTACGAAATTATTAGAACCTGAACCATGTTTAGCGAAACATTTGATATGCATAGAACTGGAATTGACGATCTGTGTTCGGCATCACCTTTTTTTAATCAATATTTCTCATCTTTAGGGAATCGAATTGCCATTTTATGAACAGGATATTTTTGCCCCTTGTACTTCTGGTATTGATTTTTGCCTGTGATACCCGTGAGGCTGAGGATAAATTGAAATTGATCAGTATTCATCAGGAAGCCAGCCAGGTGCGGGAAGCCGAACAACGGATTTTTGAGAGCAGTGCTATTGAAACTGCGGAGGGTCTGGAGGTTGCTCTTTGGGCTACGGACTCACTGGCTCCGGATCCAATCGCTTTATCTATTGATGATTTTGGACGGGTCTATCTGACCAGGACCAACCGGCAAAAGAACTCAGAATTTGATATCCGGGGATATGAGCATTGGATGACACCATCCATCTCTTTACAGTCGGTTGAAGACCGGAGAGCTTTTCTAAGGGAAACCTTTGCTCCGGAGAAAAGCAATGAAAATAAATGGTTTCCTGATCTGAATGGAGATGGTTCGCATGACTGGCGTGACCTGACAGTTGAAAAGGAAGAGGTGTGGCGCCTGGAGGACACCGATCAGGATGGACTAGCCGATATAAGCACCAGGATTGTAGAAGATTTTCATGAGGAAATCACTGATGTAGCCGGGGCACTCCTGGTACGCAGGGAAGACATATTTATTGGAGTTGGTCCGGACATGTGGAGACTGAAAGATACCGATGACGATGGGATACCCGATCACAAAGAGTCAATCAGTCATGGATATGCTGTCCACATCGGTTTTGGTGCCCACGGTATGTCCGGTGTCATTGAAGGACCCGATGGGAAGATTTACTGGGGTATAGGAGATATCGGAGCAAACATTACCACCAAAGATGGTACCGTACATAAATATCCCAATCAGGGTATTATTGTCCGATCCAATCCTGATGGGACCAATTTTGAGGTATATGCACATGGGTTGCGAAATACCCATGAGTTTGTCTTTGATGCATTTGGTAATTTAATCAGCTCAGATAATGATGGTGACCATCCGGGTGAAAGTGAACGATTAGTACACATTGTCGAAGGATCGGATGCAGGTTGGCGGGCTAACTGGCAGTATGGAAAATATACGGATCCGAAAAATAATCTCTACAAGGTATGGATGGATGAAAAACTTTATGTGCCCCGTTGGGAAGGACAAGCTGCCTACATTATTCCTCCGATCCGCAATTTTCACAACGGACCCACCGGTATGGTTTTTAATCCTGGTACTGCATTGGGATCCAATTGGCTCAATACTTTTTTTCTGGTTGAATTTGTGGGTAATCCGACCCGATCGCCCATCTGGGCTTTTAAGTTAAAATCCAGTGGTGCATCCTTCGAATTGGAGGAGGAGCAGGTTGCTTTGAGGGGTATTCTTCCAACCGGTCTTCGCTTTGGTCCTGACGGAGCGCTGTATGCCGCTGACTGGGTGAATGGTTGGGGAACAAAAAATTACGGACGGATCTGGAAAATTGACGTCCCGGACAAAATGAGTGATCTCCGGTCTTTGCGGGAAAGTACGAAGATGTATATGGCTCTTGATTTTCCTGCACAAGATCTTGCAAAACTGGATGAATTGCTTGGATATGAAGATCTTCGCATTCGTCAGAAAGCCCAGTTTGAACTGGCAGCCCGAGGCGATGAAGGAGCAGGAGTTTTAAACACTGCGGTATCTCCCGGTATCAATCAGTTTAAGCGAATTCACGGTATCTGGGGTCTGGGGCAACTAGCTTCCAGAGATCTTAAATATGCTGAGGTATTGTTGCTTCTCCTGCAGGACGACGATCAGGAGATTGTGGCTCAGGCTGCCAAAACACTCGGTGACGTCCATGCAGAGAATGCGGGTCCTTTCCTGATAGGGTTGTTAAATAGCCAACATCCACGGGTTCAGTTTTTTGCCGCTCAGGCTTTAGGCCGAATTAAATACGAGCCCGCTCAGGATGCCCTGATCGCCATGCTGGAGCGAAATAATGATCAGGATCTATACCTCAGACATGCTGCGGTGCTTGCATTGGCTCGAATCAGTCAAACCGAAAAGGTTATTGCGTTGAAGGATCATAATAGCAAAGCATTACGGACAGCCGCAGTCCTTGTGCTTCGACAATTGAGCCATGCTGCGCTGGCAGAATTCCTGCAAGATTCCGATGAGTACATCGTGACCGAAGCAGCCAGAGCTATTCACGACGACTGGTCAGTAGAAGCGGCTCTACCTGCCCTTGCAGCCTTGCTCGATAAGACAAATTTTGAGTCAGAACCACTGGTGAGAAGGCTTTTAAGTGCCTGTCAGAGACTGGGTGGAGAAGAGCAACTCGATATGGTGTTGCGATATGCTCAACGCAATAATATTCCTAAGGCGTTGAAAGCCGAGGCTTTGGCTGTCATAGGCACCTGGGCCAATCCTTCTGTTCTTGACCGGGTAGATGGTCGTTTCAGGGGAGAAAAACACCGGGATCCCCAAATGGTCATTGCGAAGGTAAAACCGTTTGTATCATCCTTCCTGGCAAATCAGGATCCTGATGTGTTGATAGCCACCGGAAAACTAATCGGATATCTTGGAATAGATGAATACAATGCTCGATTGGCGGAAATCTTCAAAACCCATAAGGATGCGATGGTGCGGTCGGCTTTATTGCATGATCTTGCGGGATTGGAGTATCCGGGAATGGAAAATCTGATACAACAGGGGATGAATGATTCAGATGAGGAAGTTAGGGGTACTGCTTTGGGGATGTTGGACCGGATGGAGATTAGCACCGGAAAACTCCCGGAGATCACCAAACCGGTTTTTGATAAAGGTACTGTGCGTGAACAACAACAGTTGATTGGGGTACTAGGGAGCATGCCCCTTGACAAAACTCAGGAGATCTTTGAGGATCTGATACGAAGGTGGCAGCAGGGAAATATTGCACCGGAAGTCAGGCTCGATATACTGGAGGCAATCGATTCCACCGGTTCGGCTGCTTTGAAGGAAATGACCCTGGCTTTACATTCGGAAACAACATTGATGGAGCAATATGCAGAAGCACTTTACGGTGGTGATCGCCGGGAAGGTTGGAGAGTTTTTAACCGCCATCCAACCGCCCAGTGTACCAGGTGCCACAGTCTGAGTAGTGGTGGTGAGCACGAATCTACTTCGGTTGGACCTTCATTAGAGGATATCGGTCGTCAGCTGACCCGTGAACAACTGCTGGAAGCGGTGATAGATCCCAGTGCAAGAATTGCACCTGGCTATGGGGTGGTTATGTTGACTCTGACAGATGACCAGGTATTGACTGGTACCTTACTGGAGGAAAAAGAAACAGAACTGGTCATCAAGGCCAATAATCCGGAACCAATTCGCATACAGACTTCACGCATTAGCAAAAGGGAAAATTTGCCTTCAAGTATGCCTCCGGTGGGGAGTTTTTTATCAAAACGGGAAATACGCGATCTGGTCGAATTTCTGGCAAGTCTGAAAGGTGAAGAAATCTAAACCAAGAATAGCTTACTATACTGAACCGTACAATTTTGAAGCTTGAAGTTTCGACGGGACATTTAATCCGCTATTTTATTTCCATGATCACGCGCCGGTAGGTGGTCAGAGGTGGCTCACCATTATCTTTTACCTGCAGTATCAGGTGTATCTCCTTACTTCTGGCTTCCAGAGGAGGTGTCAGGGTCATTTGATGGCCAGACTGAGTCAAAAGGATTTCTCCTCTAAAAGTCCCTGCTTCTGGGTAGATCATCCAGTGCGAGGAGATCTGGTCACCATCGGGATCCGATGAAAGCCCGGCATCAAAAGTGATGCTGGTACCAGCCTTCACATTTTTTACTATAACACCGTTATCCGGAAATCCCTTTAAAGAAGCCTGAGGGACGTGGTTTGCTTTTTGAATATCCTGAACACACCAGTCCATTCTGGCAGCAAATTCGTTTTGAAAATCCGGTCTCCAACGCCAAACTGTTGCTCTGGCGGATGAATCTGACTGATAGATATCGGTAGCATCGCGATAGGTATGTTCATCGTGTAGAAATCTTCCTCCCCAGCCGCCATAAGAAGGTGACTCGGGTACGTTCAAATCATTTTCAAGAAAATAAAGCCACGAAGGGGTATCTCCTTCTTTCAGCGCTCCATGTGGATTAGGAGCGGTCCAGGTTTTGGTAGGGTAGATAGCACCTAAAGCACCATGGTTTTCCAGGACATTCTCCTTCAACCAAATGAGTGAAGTCAGATCTTCATTGCCTCCGAGATACATTCCGCGAAAGACGGCATCCCTTTTATCATGATGATCTGCTGCTTTATTTAAAATATAAAATAGATCCGGATGTTCACTTTTGAGGTGTTGATAAATCTGATCCTGATCTGCAATATCATAGACTCTGATCTTTGAGATGAAGGATTGATATGCAGTGCGCTTTCGGGTATTTTTTACTTTCCACAAAGCCTGGGCAAGATCGGTCTGACCTCCCCAAATGCAGATGTTGAGTGGTTTTTTTTCTTTCTTATCCACCATCCTGATAATCCATTCGGATGCTTCCGTGTCATGGTCCTGGCCGACATGATTCCAACCACGATGGGGATTTCCTTTCTTAATGATCGAAAACAATTGCTCAGGAGGGATGTATTCCGGGTCATGCAGGGTAAGATTGGGATAAACTTGTTCGTAAGCTTTTACGATATTATGAATCATGTCCGGTCTGATTACTGCGCTATCGAGCTCTCCCGGAGTTCCTGATGCAGAAGCGATCAATCCTTCGATTTCCAGCTCATTGGTGTAAAGCATTAGCCGGATCATTGATTGTTGATCATCCGGGTCTCCTCCAATATCAGTGGTAATTAAAATTCTGGGCTTGGAGACTGAGCCGTAAGACTTCCGAAAATGCAATGAGAAAACAAGTAAAGGAGACCAATCAGGGTTTTCGATAGGTTAAGCATAATACTATTAAGCCAGGATATTTTTGACTACTGCTCCATGAACATCGGTCAGACGGTATCTCCTTCCCTGATGTTTAAAGTTTAACTGCTCATGATCAACCCCCATCAAATGAAGCAGAGTTGCCTGAAAATCGTGAACATGCACCCCATCTTGTACGATATTATAACTAAAATCATCGGTTTGCCCGTAGGTGATACCGGGTCTGATCCCGCCACCTGCCATCCAGATGGAGAAACAGCGGGGATGATGGTCGCGGCCATAGTTGTCGGCGGTGAGTCTTCCCTGCGAAAAGCTGGTGCGGCCAAATTCCCCTCCCCAGATTACCAGGGTATCATCTAACAGGCCTCGTTGCTTGAGATCTTTCACCAGCGCAGCGGAAGCCTGATCGCTGGACCTGGCCAATATTTGGATGTCATGAGGAAGGTTGCCATGTTGATCCCAGCCCAGATGGTAAAGTTGAATAAAAGGAACATCTCTCTCCGCTAAACGCCTTGCTAATAAACAATTGGCGGCGTACGTACCCGGAATTCTGGAATCAGGTCCGTACAAATCGAAAATGTAGTCGGGTTCATCGGAAAGATCGGTTACCTCAGGCACACTGGTCTGCATCCGGTATGCCATCTCATATTGATTGATTTTAGAATCGATTTCCGGATCACCCCAAACTGATTTTTGTTCGAATTCTAACTGAGTGAGGTAATCCAGTTCACGGCGTCTGCTAGCGCGATCGATTCCCGGAGGATTAGAAAGATATAGTACCGGATCTACTCCCGATCGAAAGCGGACGCCTTGATGATGGGAAGGTAAAAATCCATTGCCCCATGCCTGCATATTAATATTTTGAGTATCAGGCTTGCCCTTTGACATGAGTACGATAAAGGATGGCAAATTCCGGTTAGGACTGCCCAGACCATAACTCAGCCAGGATCCGATACTTGGACGTCCCACCTGTTGAGAACCGGTCTGAAAAAAAATCATAGCAGGCTCATGGTTTATTGCTTCCGTGTACATGGAATTGATCACACAAATATCTTCTGCAATACTGGCTATATGGGGTACCAGACTACTAAAGTGCCCTCCGGTTTTGGGATGTTGCGAAAAATTAAAATGTGAACCAACCAGAGGAAAACTGGCTTGAGCGGCAAGCATACCTGTAAGTCTCTGGGTACCCCGGACACTGTCAGGTATTTCTTCTCCAAAGCGCTTGTTCAACTCGGGCTTAAAATCAAATAACTCTATTTGACTGGGTGCTCCACTTTGAAAGAGATAGATCACCCTCTTCGCTTTTCGACTGTGATGTAGTGAGCTTAGAATTCCGCCACCTTGTATTAGTTTGTCCTGGTTTTGAGCCGCCACTAATGCGTTTTGTGCCCCGGTTAAATCAGGAAACAGTAAACTACCGATCGCAAGAGCACCCAGACCTTTGGTGCTCTTAGATAGAAATTCCCGCCTCGTCTGGAAATATTGAGCTTGTTGGATCTCTGTTTTTTTCATTTTTCATTCAAAATTGAAACGCATCAAGTTTAATTCTTGTAGTATGCCTCTGTGGAATTTAGAATGGTGTTGGTTACCCTGGTTAAAGCTGCCAGGTCACTTTTGGGGATGTTGGCAGCAACTCGCCAGGCTCCGATATCCAGATAAGTGTCTCTATCCGGTGTATTATTTTGAAAGTAGTTGTATTCTGCTTCCAGCTGGTCGTATAATATATCCTGTTCTTTTTCAGTCGGCAGACGACTTGTCAGGACCCGGAAGATATTATTAAGGGCTTGTCTCTTGTCACCATTGTTTGAAAGCCACATGTTGGCGGCTAATTTTCTGCAACCCTCAATAAATTGGGGATCGTTCAGTAAAACAAGGGCTTGCAAGGGAGTATTACTTCGTTGTCGTCGCACCTGACATTCAGCCCGTGTTGATGCATCAAATACCAGCATACCCGGAGGTGGCATTAATCGTTTCCAGAAAGTATAAATACTCCGGCGATATAACCCATTGTTGTAGTCTATCTGATATTCCGGGAAAAAAGCGTGGGTCATAGCTTCCTTCCAAAGCCCTGGTGGTTGATAGGGAAAGACCGATGGACCACCTAACTTATCAATCAATAATTCACTGGATGCCAAAATATTGTCTCTGATCATTTCAGCCGAGCGACGATACCTTGGACTGCGGGCTAACAGGCGATTTTCCGGATCTGTTTCTTTGAGTTCTCTTCTGAACACCGATGATTGCCGGTAAGTTGCAGAAGTGACAATCTGTCGGATAAGTCGTTTAAGATCCCACCCATTTTCCTGAAAATCGACTGCCAACCAGTCCAATAATTCCGGATGGGTCGGAATGGCTCCCTGGTTGCCAAAATCTTCTACTGTCTCGACAATACCCTGGCCAAACATAAGATACCATATCTGATTAACCGCAACCCGCCCGGTTAAGGGATGGTCCGGATGCGTCAACCACCGGCCTAGTCCATATCGATTCAGGGGCAGGGTATCCGGCCAGGGGAAAATCGTATTCGGAACACCGCGAGCTATGCGATCACCGGGTGCATCATAGAGACCCCGGTCGAGGATGTGGGTTGCTCTTGCCTCCGGAAGGTCGCCCATGATCATAATCTCACGGACGGTATCAATGGTTTCAACTTCGCTTAAACGCAACGATTGCAGCTTATTTCTTGCCTGCTCTAATCGGGTATCCACATAAAGGTCATAGAAAGGTTTAAGTGAGCTATCGCTACGCTGCAGAGCTTCCTTAAAAACTTCTTTTGCCCGATCTTCATCATGGAGAAACAGCGCCACCAGGGCATCGGCTTCTTTATTCAGGATATGCACTTCATCCAGAAGACCACCGGTAAAATCTTTGTCGTAATGACGATTACCAATAATGATACCCTTATAAGGCATATAGACGGTGGCGCGATCGTCTGTGTAGGGCTTGCTTGACCGGTAAATGTAATCCCGGTTGACTCGCGGATTTATCCTCTCACCATTTTGATAGAGTTTCATTCCTTCGGCCTGGCTGGATCCGTCATATGTCCAGACGAAATGTATCCATTCATTGGTAGGTATTGGTGAAGGTATGGATATGTCGATCGACTGGAATGGGTGAGCGTGATTAAGTCGAAAATGAATCCGGTTACTATCCAGTACAATATCCCATCCACGATAGCCCTGTATCCTGTTATTACCATTGTAAATCACATGCGCGTCATAAAACACCCTGGGTGTTTGAATCCAGAAGCTAATTGAAAACGGATCACTGCGTTCGAAAGATGATTTGCTACCATCTGCGATATACTGGCCTTCGGCATCACTTCGAATGGCCAGACCCTTTACACCCTTGACCGCACCGATCTTGCCGGCAAACCTTGGAGCCTTGTTACCCTTTACTTTGTCAATATCGGTACCCTCCTTCATTCCGTCAAATGTGAGATGACTTGTGGTTGCTCTCATGATAGCTTGCTCCAGATCTGCTACCTGAGCTCTGGATTGCCAATCGCGAAAGTGATCGGCATTATTTGCGGCCATTCCAACCAGTATGTCTTCATTGGCCTTGATCTCTGACAATATGTAATTACGGATGGAATCAATCCGTGTATCCGATAGGGCTAAAACGGGACCTGCATTCATACTCAGGACATTGGGTATCATCTGGCCGTTCTCAATGGCGTTATACCCAAAAATGCCGTCACCCCTTTCAACTACTGAATTGAAAAAACTAAATAGTTGATAATATTCTTTTTGACTTATGGGATCATATTTATGATCATGACAGCGGGCACAACCAAGGGTGAGTCCTAAAAAGGCGGTTCCCACTGTGTTGGTTCGGTCGGCCACATATTCAATTCTAAATTCTTCCGGTATGAGACCTCCTTCCGAGTTCTGTTTATGATGACGATTAAAGGCAGTGGCAAGTTTTTGTTCAAGAGTGGCATCGGGTATCTGATCTCCTCCAATCTGCCAGAGTATAAACTGATCATAGGGTAGATTTTCATTAAAGGCACTGATCAACCAGTCACGCCAGGGCCACATGGCATGATGAAAATCATCCAGATAACCTTCGGAATCCGCAAATCGGGAAACATCCAACCAATGCGCAGCCATTCTTTCACCAAAAGCCGGAGAATCCAGAAGCGTATCAACTAAAATCGAATAATAATCTGGACGGTTATTTTCAAGCCAAAAGTCTAATTCTTTCAAACTGGGAGGTAATCCGGTCAAATCAAAAAATACCCGCCGAATCAGGTGTTCTTTATCGGCTTCAGGTGAGGGCCCTATTTTTTCGTTTTCCAACTTTTGGGCGATAAAGTGATCAATCTCGTTCAAAGCCCATTCCTGCCCTGCGTGATGGGGAATTTCTTCTTTCTTTGGTTTGATGATGGCCCAATGAGGTTTATATTCGGCTCCCTGGTCGATCCATTTGATTAAGATGGCACGTTCTCTATCTGTGAGGCTGAGATTAGAAGAGGGAGGAGGCATCATTAATTCCTCATCCTGATTCAGGATTCTTTTGACAAGCTGACTACGGAACCGGTTTCCCGGTGAAATTGCTTTCCCGGATCCGCTTGCCAGAGATGCATAGGAACTCTCTGGAAGGTCTAAGCGCAATTCCGCTTCCCTTTTTTGTGCGTCAGGACCATGGCAGGCAAAGCATCGATCGGAAAGGATGGGTTTAACATGGAAATTATAATCGATATGGTCAGGTATTTTGCTAATTGCATTTTCAACACCTTCAGGTAGCCCACCAACGCAGGACAAAAATGTCAACAAGACAACGGTCAAATAAAAATGGTTGAAAGCTGTTTTATAATCCATTGGTAAACCTGTCTCGCCTGGTTCTTTTTGATCTGCCTAATATCGGAGGTTTTATAAGGTACCCTTCAGTGAAAATACGGCTTTTTTAGTTCTCCACTCATGATTCAATGGGAAGTATTTGCTCTGAAGGTCTTTAGGAATCACATATGCCTAATAAATTAATACCTGTCATGAATGGCAGAATTAATGAAATTGTTTGAGCCATTATTCCTCATCAATTTATATTACTTATGTGTTCCAGTGCCAGGGTTAATGCGTGGGTGCCTTTTCGTCCATGTCCTTGTGCTTCCACTGCTTTGTATAGTTGATGAACGAGAGCCAGACCTGGTAGACAGATATTCATCTGGCGTGCCTCAGCCAGGGCTATTTCCATATCTTTAATGAAATGCTCCACATAAAAGCCGGGATCAAAATTACGGTTGACTATCCGCGGAGCGAGATTGTGGAGAGTCCAGCAACTTGCTGCACCACCGGAGATTGCTTCAAGCATTGTACTGAGATCAAGGCCGGCTTTATGGCCATACAGGAGGCCTTCACAAACTCCAACCATCGTACCGGCGATCGTAATTTGATTACACATTTTCGTATGTTGTCCAGAACCCGCCTTGCCTTCATAAATAATATTTTTTCCCATCGTTTCAAGCAGGGGCATCACTGCGTCAACATGTGCCCGGTCACCACCAACCATGATGGACAAGGTACCGTTTTTTGCTCCCACATCACCACCTGAAACCGGGGCATCAATCGCCCCTACATTTCTTTTTTGTGCCTCTGTATCGATCCGGATTGCGAGACTCGGAGCAGTGGTGGTCATATCTACTATAATGCTGCCCGATTTTACTTTTTGAAAAATACCCTGATCACCAAAATATACTTCCTCCACATCAGTGGGAAAACCCACGATGGTGAAAATAATTTCGGAGCTTTCTGCGACCAGAGCCGGAGTGTCACACCAGGTGGCACCCATTCCTAAAAGACTTGCCGCCTTCGCCTTGGTTCGGTTATAGATAGATAATGAATATCCGTTCCTGATCAGATGTCCTGCCATCGAAATACCCATTACTCCGGTTCCGATCCAGCCTATTTTTTGTTTATTGTTCATATTAAATATTTAGAAAAGTCGAAACTTAAATTAAACCGGGATATAGACTTTGTTTTAAGAATAAGTGCGTACCGGATATCATTTTCTCAGATAAAAATGATCCCAATATTTATTGCAAATAAGCAATGTGCAAATAGAGATTTAACGGGTGCTGAATTTGTAGGATGTCGTAGTATGGTATTTCTGTCCCGGCTCCAGGAAAGTAGAAGGGAAGCCTGGTTTATTGGGAGAATCCGGGAAGTGCTGGGTTTCCAGGCAAAAAGCTCCCCGCTTGGGGTATACTTTACCACCTTTACCGACCACCTTGCCACTCATATTATTGCCTGTATAAAGCTGTACACCCGGCTCGCTGGTAAAAGTTTCCATTACCCTGCCACTCGTGGGTTCGTAGACCACGGCTGCCAGTTGCACGGATCCCTCACCAGGCTCGTGTTTTAATACATAATTATGATCATAACCTCCTCCAATTTTTATTTGTGGATGATCGGAGTCAATAGCAGCTCCTATTTTCGTCGGTTTTCTAAAATCAAAAGGTGTGTTTTCCACGGGAGCAATTTCACCGGTTGGAATCAACCCATCGTCGACAGGGGTATAATGATCGGCATTCACCATGATTTCATGATCCAGGATATTGCCATGATCATGACCAGCGAGATTGAAATAAGCATGATTGGTGAGATTGCAGACAGTTTTCTTGTCTGTGGTGGCACTATAGTCGATAGTCAGTTGATTTTCATTGTCGATTGAATAAATAACCGTTATGTCCAGATTTCCAGGATAACCCTCTTCCATATCCGGACTTATACGGTGGAGCTTCAGGGCGGGCAGTCCGTTGACTTGTATGGTTTCACCAGACCATAAGTATTTATCGAAACCTCTTCTACCACCATGCAAGTGATTAACTCCATTGTTAGAGGCTAGTTGATATTCCTTTCCATCCATGGTGAATTTAGCACCACCAATCCGATTGCCATATCGACCTACCAGGCAACCAAAAAATGGATTTCCGGCTAAATAATTGGACAAGCTATCAAATCCGAGGTTTACATCACCCGGAACACCATCGCGATCGGGAACAATAATGGAGGTAATAATGCCACCATAATTGGTGATTTCGACAGTCATTCCATAATTATTCCTGAAAGTGTAGAGATCTGCCGGCCCATCCGGTGTCTGTCCAAAAGGTCTTTTTGTGAGAGATATAGTTTGGTTATCTTGCATAGCCGTATCTTGATCGGTTTGATTGGTACTCGAATTTTTCGACTGGCAACTCAGGAAGAGGCCAACGGAAAGGAACAAATACATGGGTTTCTTTTTCATCGTAAAGACAGTTTATTGATCTTAGTTTAATTATTGATTGGTTCGTTATCATTGTTTAAGCTGCGTAGAACAATCTATGAAACTCCCGGAAAATGATACTTTACGTTTAAAGTTGGTCTCATGAAATTCAAAATATCCATGGTCGCAAAAATGTGCCTGCTGCTTTGTTGGATCTTCTTCTTGTTTGGCTGTGCAACGAAAGATAATGGAAAAATTCCAGAATCCAGGCAGGAGACGGAGCTGTTAACCGGACAGAATTTTCTCGTTGATGAGTATATGCAAATGATCGAGAACATAGTTCCGAGATCGGAAGGTGCGGACACTCAGAACATGGTCAGGGTAGAAGGCGGGGTATTTGAGATGGGTGATGATCAGGAACAGGCCAGAGCCGATGAAATGCCCAAACATCTTGTAAAGATTCAATCGTTTTGGATAGACCAGACAGAGGTCACCAATCGTGATTTTAAACGTTTCGTGGACGAGACCGGATATAAGACCATTGCTGAACAAGAGATCAATATCGATGAAATGATGAAGCAACTTCCTCCGGGCACACCGCCACCAGATCCGGAATTGCTGCAACCTTTTTCGCTGGTTTTTAAAGATCAGCCGCCCGGCAAACCCATGTATTATCCATCCGAATGGTGGCAAATGTTACCCGGTGCCAACTGGCAGCAACCTCAGGGACCCGGCAGCAGTATTAAAGGTAAGGAAGACCATCCGGTAGTTCATATCGCCTGGTACGATGCCATGGCCTATTGCAAATGGGCAGGAAAACGGTTGCCTACAGAAGCAGAATGGGAATTTGCTGCCCGGGGAGGCGATAATAATCGGCAGAAGTATCCGTGGGGCAATGACAGCATCTCGCCTGAGAAAGCCAATTACTGGCAGGGAGATTTCCCCGTTGCCAACCAGATTGATGACCAGTACCTGCGCACCGCCCCAGCCCGTCAATTTCCCCCTGATGCTCTGGGATTATATGATATGGCTGGCAATGTCTGGGAATGGACGTCAGATTGGTACCATTTTCAACACTACTTTCAGCAGGCCAGGGAGGCTATGGTTATCAATCCCGGCGGACCGGACAAGAGTTTTGATCCGGATGAACCCACGGTGCCTAAAAAGGTCATACGAGGTGGATCATTTCTTTGTAATGATTCTTATTGCTCAGGGTATCGCGTCGCAGCAAGAATGAAATCCAGCCCTGATACCGGAATGGAACACACGGGATTCAGATGTGTAGCAGATTAACCAGTAATTTCTATTCCGGATAATAGCCATCGGTATCCGGATTCAGGAACCCATCCTGGCAGTGGGTAATATTCCATCACGGTATTTCTCAGATAGATTGAGCTGGGAATTCATCTATCATCCTTCTATTTGATAGTGATCCGATCCATCCCTGACCGATAACAGTTTAATTTTTCTGCCATTCCAAATGCCAAATATGGTGCAGGGTTGTAAAGCTAAACTGGCGAATAATGGCCATAAACCAGGCGGTTCATTCAATAGTTGCATCTGTTGCCCTTCACCATCCTGCAAGAGAAAATTTGTTCCGGCTCTCAACAGTCTGACGTCTTTAATACAAGCAGGAAAATCTCTAATCCAGGGATTTTTGGAAACCGCCATGGCGTAAACGTCTAAAAATTTGGGGATTCCGTCAAAAGCTCCCGGAAATGTCTTGATCTTTGAAATAGCCGCAGGCTGGAAAAGAGAGGCTCTCAAAGGAAATGAACCCGGGTAGTATACCAGCTTACCCTCATAGGATCTGTTAAAGTCAAATTTCGGATCAAATTCCGTGCGACCGAAAGCAAAATCCAGTAAGAGGGCTGAGCGTTTACTTTGCAGACCCATTATCCAGGTTGATCTTGATCGTAGGTTTTCTTCTTCGCTGTACTCGATACCGGTGATCATCCATTGGTCAGGAATGGAAGGCAGGGTGGTTAGTTCCGATTTCTGAATGGTATATCCCGCAAGGATATAAATCGAAGTGACAGTATCTTCCGAAAGCTGGTCCTTCTTCTTAAAGGCAGATGTCAAAAGATACAGTTCACCCAGTATGGTCAGAATATCATGAAACCAGCCGGGGTCGGATCGGTTGAATGTCGAAAGTCGTCTGACTCTTCTGGCGATTCCACCAAGTTTGGCATCAACCAGCCGGGACGAAATTTCATAAACAGATGTTTCACTGAAGTCGTATTGAAGAAGACCGATCCGGATGACGTCATACAGCCAGGTTTCCAGCTGCACTATGCCCTTAAGCATGAGATCCTCACGTTCAGGAGAAGGCAGAAAAGAAGCTGGGAGCATTAATCAGGCTCACCATTCAAACCGGCGATCTTCAATAAGGCCAGTTCTGAGGCTAATTGTTCAGCGCTTTTTTTATTGTAGTCTTCCGCTTCCGCTACTCGGTTTCCGTTCACAAGTACAGCGACCTTAAACCGGTCACGTTTGTCAACTTTAAACCTGTCCAGCACTTCATAGGTGATTTCGTTGCCATTTTTCTGGCACCACTCGAGCAGCTGACTTTTGAAGTTGTCATCGTTGGTTTCCATTTCGTGAATGTCGAGGTAGGAGCGAAGGATTTTGTTAATGACAAAACTCTTGGTTGCATCGTAACCTTTTTCGAGATAGACAGCTCCTACCAAAGCTTCGAGGGCATTACCGAGCATCGACTTGCTCAGTTTCGTATTATTATATTCCAGCAATAGCATATCAAGGCCCATCTCATCACCGATGTAGTTTAGAGTCTTTCTTTTGACAATTTTTGCCCGCATTTTAGTCAGAAATCCTTCATCACTGTTGGGATACTTCTTAAAAAGGTATTCTGCTACAATAGTGCTTAGGAGGGCATCACCGAGATATTCCAGACGTTCGTTGTTGTACCTTTGACCCTTGGTTGTAGCAACGGCTCCGTGGTTGTTGGATTTGTGGAAAAAAGCCTGTTGAAACAGACCCATATTCGACGGAGTAAACCCCAGGATCGGACGAAGTCTCTTGGCGAGGTCGCGATTTGGGGACAGGAAAAAGTTATAGTATCTTTTTATCAGTGTCAAAACCCCACTACAATTTCTTAAAGATTACACAAGCATTGTGCCCACCAAAACCAAAAGTATTACTGAGCACCACATTCAAGGTCTTTTCCTGGGCTTCGTTAAAGGTAAGATTAAACCTTGAATCAATCTCAGGATCATCTGTAAAATGGTTAATGGTGGGTGGAACGAAGTTCTGTCTCATAGCCAGAATGGCTGCAACGGCCTCAACGGCACCGGATGCACCCAGGAGATGACCGGTCATAGATTTAGTTGAACTGATATTTATTTTGTAGGCATGATCACCGAATACTTCCGCTATGGCTTTAAGCTCGGCTACATCTCCGAGGGGAGTTGAAGTGCCGTGCACATTGATATAATCAATAGATTCAAGGGTTAGTCCGGCATCCTGCAGAGTCAATTTCATCACCTGTGAGGCTCCTTTACCTTCGGGGTGGGGAGCAGTGATGTGATAAGCATCTGCGGTCATACCTCCCCCGGCAAGCTCGGCATAAATAGTTGCTCCTCTCCCTTTGGCATGCTCATATTCTTCCAGGATAAGACATCCTGCTCCTTCACCCAATACGAAACCATCCCGGTCTTTATCAAATGGCCTGGAGGCAGTAGCGGGGTCATCATTGCGCTGGGAAAGGGCCTTCATGGAGCCAAAACCACCGATACCTGCCCTGGTGACAGCTGCTTCAGATCCACCGGATACTACGATATCGGCCCGACCGAGGCGAATATTATCCAATGCCGAAATAAAGGCATGGGTGGCGGAGGCACAGGCAGAGACCGTTCCAAAATTGATCCCTCTTAAGCCATATTTGATAGAAATATGGCCCGGTGCTATATCGGAGATCATTTTTGGGATCATGAAAGGATTGTACCTTGGTATCTCTGCATTGGTGTTTTCTTCGATCTCCGCCTCCAGCGATCGCAAACCACCAATACCGGAACCCCAGATCACACCAATACGGTCGGGATCCAGGCTACTGATGTCAAGGCCGGAGTCTTTCATGGCTTCATCGGCAGCAACCAGGGCATACTGACTAAATTTATCCAGTCTTCTGGCTTCGCGGGGATCAATAAATTGGTGGAGATCAAAATTTTTGATTTCACAGGCAAAATGGGTCTTAAAAGAGGTCGCATCGAAGTGAGTTATGTCTGCCGCTCCGGTGAGACCACTTTTAAGACCAGCGGTAAATTCGTGCACATTGTTTCCTATCGGGGTTATAGCTCCCAATCCGGTTACAACTACTCTGCGCATAGGAGATTTTTTATAGATGGGGGTAAAAATAAAAAATCCACAAATGATTTCATCTCATTTGTGGATCTATACCGTTTTCTACGTAATAGATTACTTAGGACTTTAACCTTTTATTGACCAGGACAAGGTATGATCGTCAAGGTCACAAGACTTGGCAAGTCAAAGTCTATTCCTCTGAAGATTTTTCGATGTATTCAATAGCCTGACCAACCGTTTGGATGTTTTCAGCTTGTTCATCCGGAATTGAGAGGTCGAATTCCTTCTCAAACTCCATGATCAGTTCAACGGTGTCAAGAGAATCAGCTCCCAGATCATTGGTGAAGCTTGCCTCGGAGGTAACCTCCGACTCATCTACTCCCAGCTTGTCAACGATGATTTTGGTAACTCTGTCTGCTATACTCGACATGATTTAAATTATTATTAGGTTAATAAAAATGTGTGGCAAAAATAAAGTATTCGCTTTTCCAGAAGCAATTTTTTTTCTTTTTTTTGAAGATTGTCTCTCAGATCGTCATTTTTACCTCTACGAGATCTCAAACATCAGGAATTCAGGAAAAATTCACCTTTGATTAGATTTCTTAGGATAGTACCTTTGCCGACTTAATTTAAACCATACTCATGAACGGTGCTACGATACGAAACACCAAGATTGTTGCTACTGTCGGTCCTGCTTCCAGCTCTTACGAAGCTCTGCTCGATTTGGTACAGGCAGGTGTCAATGTTTTTAGATTGAATTTTTCTCATGGGACACATGATCAACATCAGGAAGTCATTGACTCCATCATAAAAATTAACGATCGTTATAATCTCTACATTGGCATCCTCGCTGATCTTCAAGGCCCCAAGATTCGGATTGGTGATCTTGAAGCCGATGGCTTTCCAATACAGACCGGTGACATTCTCCACTTTGTTACGAAGCCATGTCTTGGCACCAGGGAGAAAATCTTTATCAGTTATTCGACATTTGCCAAGGATGTCAAGGCAGGTGAGAAGATTGTGCTGGATGATGGAAAAGTCGTACTCGAAGTTATTGAAACCAATAAGAAGGATAAGGTTAAGCTGGCGGTAGTACACGGCAGTCATCTATCTAGCAGGAAGGGTGTTAACCTTCCAGAGACTTCGGTATCGATTCCATCCTTAACTAAAAAGGATCTGGAAGACCTTGA
>JBGTCB010000939.1:0-5719 GCA_041748995.1 Saprospiraceae bacterium
GCCGGCCTGGACGAGCTGCGTTTCATCCTTAAGCAATGTTTCAATGAGAACCTGGAATTTTTGGGGATCATCCGCACCAAAAATAATCTCATCAATCCCACCAATAGCAGTAATGACCTGAGGACTGGTTATGCAGGGAAGCTCCATAGACATTGCCTCCAGAATCTTATTTTGTATTCCACTCCCTACAAAAATTGGGGCAACAAATATCTTTCCGGATTCATATGCCATGCGGATATCGGACATAAAACCACTGATCGTCACCCAGTCACTTTGCAACTTCTTCACCCGCTCATCGGGGTCAGCACCGGCGATAAGAATCTTAAGATTAGTTATTTTCTTTCGGAGAGGCCTGGCAACTTCATTAACCAGATATTGTGCCGCAAGAATATTCGGATGGTAACTCATATTTCCGACAAAAACCAGGTCATAAATTTTATCAACATTGCCCTGCACCTGAAAAAACCCGGTATCCACACCATTTGGTAAAACATCAATTGACTGCTTCACACCATGATCTTTTAAAAAAGCCTTATCCGTATGCGCAATAACAAACCGGTTCTTAAAGCGACTGGCAACGATCCTTTCATAACGGATCAATAATTTAGCCTCCAGTTTCCATAACCAGCCGAGGATACCTGGAGTCTGCTGAGATCTGCGTAAAACCCTAAGAGAAAACGCATCCATATAATCGAGATGAAGATCAATCATCTGTTGATTTTTGACATATGGCACCATCCTTAACAATTGAATATATATGGCATCCGGCCGGGTCTTTTCAATTATTGCCTCGATCTTACGTTGGGTACCATGCATAAAAAAATATCCCACATTGACCGGCATACCATAAAAAAGCCCCCTAAGCGCATTCAGCCAATTCTGCCAGCGATCATGAGGAATAACATAAATTTCCTGACAAAACATCTGCAATTCTTTAACCAGGGTTCTGTCGAATGGTTTCTCGGCAATTGAAACTAAAATGATTTCATGTGATTTGGAGAGATATCTGATCTGATGGTACAACCGAAGTTTATCTCCCTTTTCCAGTGGTAAAGGAAATCTTGAAGATAAGACCAACAGTTTCAATATGATTCTTCAAATTGATGAGCCGCAAAAATATCACTCCTTTCACAATAACCTATTAATGAAGAGAGTATCTTTATACCGCCGCAATTTTACCTGAAAAACTCCTTACCTAACCTGGAGCTGAAAGCTTTCATGCACATTTCGTGCGATCTCGAGGTGGTCAAAATTGAGCTCAATTGTTCGGCGTGCATTCGAGCTTATTGAAGGAAGATGACGATGGTGATGGTAGCAAAACCGGAACTTTCTAATGAATTCCTCCGCAGTATCCGCGATGAGAATATCCTGCTTATCCCTGGCATTGATGCCTTCTACTCCAAGGGTCGTGGTCACTACTACCCTGCCTAAGGCCATGGCTTCCAGTATTTTAGCACGCATACCGCTACCTGAAAGTAAAGGCACTACCATTATTGGATGCTGATGCAGAAACTTCCTGCTATCATCCACTTCCCCTTCGACGGTGACGTTATGAAGACTTAATTGCTTTAACCACTCCGGACAATTTCGACCTGCTACATGCAATCTCATTCGGGGAAAAATCGTGCTTAAAAGCGGCCATACTGCCTCTAAAAACCAGTTCAAGCCCTCAATGTTGGGCATCCAGTCCAACGATCCGATAAATGACACCGATAACGGAATCTCTGCAGGGACTTCTTCAAATTTAAATTGAGTGAGATCCAAACCAATCGGCACCGCCATTGAGTTTCCCTGATATCCCATTTTTCGGAACTTCAACTCATCGACCGGAGAAATTGGTAACAGCTGATCGATCTGACTGAGCTGATCGATTTCATATTTTTTCAATTTCCGGGCTGAGTAGTCAAAGTACCATCTACGGAGTGCAACCGGCTCATTGACGGACATCCTTTCCCAGATTTCATGCTCAACATTATGTGCACGTAAGACGATCCGGGCATCAGAATTAGCGCGGATCACATCAATATAGGGAGTCAGATAGAGCGATTCGAGTTGTACCACATCAAATCGCTGTTGTTTGAGAATACTTATTAGCTTCTGGCGATATGCCTCATTTTCAAACCGGCTGATGTTGTATGAATCAGAGGAGAATAAATTAAGGAAAGCATGTAAAGGCCTGATCTCATTATCTAAAATGGTGAAATGAACGGCCTTATAATGCGCCAGATGATCATCTAAACTGCTCACTTCTACCGGGTGCTTGGTCGTGTTCATGGCTAAAAGAGTCACATCATGACCACATTGCCGCAGACCCTGAGCCAGATAAGATACTGCGATCGATTCTCCATCTTTCAATGGATAGGGAAACTTTTTACAGAGTTGCAGTATCTGCATAGACTTAGGCAGGTTCAGATCAAAACATTAAAATAACTGACAATGTAAAGAATTATTGCACCAGTTCGGTTGTCAAACTGACCGTAACCGGAAAATTATCTGCTGATCGCACTATACTTCCGACCAACCCCTGCCAGACGACCAATGACCGGAGTATTTCATCCGGATTAGATTTAGAGCTACCCCTTATCTAAAAATAAAGAGGTTGGAGTCCATCTGTGTCTTATATTTAACCCGGATTATTCATTGGGTTTTCGTAGTGAGAGGTAAAAATGCAATAAAGACGGGCTTGGCCCTGATGCAAATGCCGTCAGGGTGCTCCAGGCGCTTTTTGACTCGCAGACATGGTCACCATCATGGTGAGAATCAAAAAGGGCTTATGTGCCCGTATTTGCAGCAGTTTTAGCTCGTAATAGATAATCTAATGTATAATCCGGGTTTATCATCCAAATTGTAAACCGGATACCGAATTGATCGAAGCAAACAATATTCACAAATATTATGGAAAGTTGCATGTCCTTAAGGGAGTTCAGGTGACTATTCCTGCGGGAGAGATTATCTCCATTATTGGTAAATCCGGAGCCGGTAAAACAACCTTATTGCATATCCTGGGGACCCTGGACAGACCGGACGAAGGATTTGTTACTTATAATGAAGAGAAAATCACACAACTGAGTGACAAGCAACTTTCACTTTTTCGAAATGAAAATATTGGATTTATATTCCAGTTTCATCACTTGTTACATGAGTTTACTGCCCTGGAAAATGTATGCATACCATCTTACATTGCCGGCAAAGACCGCGGACCCACGGGTAAAAAGGCTAAAGAATTACTCTCTTACCTCGGTTTGGGGGACCGTTTATCTCACAAGCCCAACCAGTTGTCAGGTGGCGAGCAGCAAAGGGTGGCCATTGCCCGCTCTCTGATTAATGATCCACAGATTATCCTGGCGGATGAGCCTACCGGGAACCTAGACACGATTACATCTGAAGATATTCATGAGCTGATCTTCCGGTTGCGGAAAGATTTTAATCAAACCTTTGTGATTGTGACGCATAATGAAGACCTGGCAAGACGTTGTGACCGCACTCTTGTTATGGCAGATGGACTGATCGTAGAATAGTCTGTATTCTGCTTAGAATTCGTTAGTTTAATCAATGGTTACAAAGTAATTATCATCAGCTATGGATCTAAATCTCAGCGACCTTGAGTCTGTGGTTGAAGTCCAACGACCTTGAGTCAGTGGTACCGCTCCAAATGCTTCAGCGACTGGTCTTTGCTTCTTAGTTGCTGCTACTTTTTGGCAGCAAAAAGTAGCAGTACGTATGGTATTTTTAATGAAAAATGTTTTGGACATTGGTGATCAATAATTCAATAGTTCTGTTGGCTTGAGAACCACATCACAAAAATACACACCAAACATTATGCTATCAATTCAACAACTTATATAGTCATTGCGCTTTTTCTTAACGACATTGATGCTCATGGATCACGGTTTTTTTATTTGTCTGTACTTTTGGCTTGATCCCCCGATGCTATCGATCGGGGCAGGCGCCAGTACCAAAAGATCCCGTCATAATTGGCCGGGCAGGCAAGGCTTTAAGGCATCATCCTATCATCCATAAATCCTATTCATCCTAATTCAGACGATTATCCATTTTTGTCAGAATTAGGATTTTTAGGATGGGAGGATTATAGGATTTACTTCAGGAGAGAGACCTCGCAGTTTTCCGGTTCAATTAATTAACATAATTAACAGTTACAGTTAAAGCCACAAGATCACAGATCAAGAACAGCAGTACCCCTAAATCCCCTAAAAGGGGACTTTTCAGCGTGCTAAAAAAACAATTCAGAACCGCATTTCTTCGGAAGAAACAGTTAAACAATTAAACAATTCGACAGTTAAACACCTTCTTAACGTCTTAGCCTTAAGGCCGGTCTTAGACCTTTTATAAAGGTCTTTGGTAGGTCGTTGCGTCTGGTGTCCGGAGGGTTAATGCTCATTCGAAAGATCGGTGGAATTTCCAGTTAAACAATTAAACAATAACAACTCAACAGTTAAACCCCCACCTGCTGCCCCCTCAAGGGGGACAGCACCACCGGAAGCGAGGAACTTCCCCCTGGATTTCAGTGAAATGAAACTATTTGACAAGTGAATTTAAACCATTCTTCCAGTCACTATTTCATAGGCAACAACAAAGTCTGTAGCTACGGTTTTCCCCCCTGGGGGGGCAGGGGGGAGAACCAGCAGAACGGTCATGTGACTGGCCCCCTGGGGAACACCCTTGAGACAAAACCAGAATACCATTGCACCACAACACCCCCCTCAAGTAGTGTCATGATGGTA
This sequence comes from Saprospiraceae bacterium, assembly GCA_041748995.1. Taxonomy (GTDB): domain Bacteria; phylum Bacteroidota; class Bacteroidia; order Chitinophagales; family Saprospiraceae; genus JABDMH01. Next base: position 4,743 of record JBGTCB010000939.1, read on the forward strand.
TAGAGTCCTGCGACAGCCAGCGTTCGACATAAGAACCATCCGGATCCAGGCGCTTTTCCTGACTGTGGAAACTAGTAATCTTATCCCTGGTACTATCTGCACTGACTCCTGCTGCCTGGTTCCAATTTCCGTAATTACTGCAGGGATCATAATCCAACAATAGGGATTCGAAATATTCCGCTCCAATCTGCCAATTGATCTTTAGTTCATGAATCAGGTAATTTGCAACGAGGACCCTGCCTTTATGACCCAGATAACCGGTGCGAATCAGTTCGGTCATGCAAGCGTCGACGATAGGTATGCCGGTATCCGCATCCAACCACCTTTTTGCTCTCTTAAGATTGCTTTTAAGGTGCCGTAACCTAACCTGCTGCGGTCCTCCCCGAAGAAAAATTAGTTCCTTATATTTTTTACCCATCAGCCGGTAATAGTCACGCCATAACAATGAATTGACAAGTTCAGCAGAGCTGTCAAAATATTCGGGACCATCCATTCCCACCAGGTGATGGTAAACAATTTTAGGAGAGAGGCATCCATGGCTGATCCACGGAGACAACCTGCTTCCCTTCATTCCTTCCCCATGATCTTTCAGGCTATAGTCATTGGCAAACTCAGTAAGGCGATCTAATCCTACTTTTTCACCACCGGTGAAAAATTGGCTTTCTGCACCTGGCATGACCACGTCGGCATATCCCAGATCCGCTAAAGAAGGTATTTCACCCTGATCCACTTCACCGGCAAATTCCTTCAGTTCAGGCATATCCAGAGGTTGCCTGATCTTTACAAAGTGCTCAGTCTCTTTTTTAAATGTCGCAAAACCATCAGGAGCATGGGTGACCGGAAAGGGAAGATCCTGGGTATGAAATAACATTTTTCCCCGTTCAAATCGCATTTCCTGCCCAATGGTCCACAATTTCCTTTCCAGTTGATCCTGCACGAAGACTTCCTCTGAAGTGCGTTCCCGATTGCAGAAAACC
>JBGTCB010000940.1:0-2661 GCA_041748995.1 Saprospiraceae bacterium
CTCTTGATCTGGCTGAAAAGGATGTCGATCATTATCTTTCCGTTCGATCACCGGTCAATATTGGTCCCCGCGATGTTTTTGGGAGGCCAGCCCAGCTTACAGCTAAAAAGCTGGACAAACTACCGTTTGGCATCGGTAAGCTTATCAGCAGAATATCGACCCGGTTAATTATTGGTGATTTAACAAAATACGGCATCACCCATGCAAAAATGGACCCGGTTGATCAATTACGGATTACAGGACAAACACCGGTCATTGACATAGGTACCGTCGACCAAATCAAAAGGGGAAAGATAAAAATCGTACCTGATATCGATCACTTTTTCTCCCATGGGGTTTTATTAAATAATGGCGACCGTTTGGAGGTGGATGCAGTAATTCTGGCTACCGGATATAAGAACGACATGGGTCAGCTACTGGAAAATACGAATGGCCTTTTAGATCATTGTGGAATGCCAAAAGACTGTATCGGTACGGGATACTACCAAGGTCTCTATTTCCTGGGCTTTGACAATTACAAATTAGGTGGTTTGTTGGGCACTATTTATGATGACTCGGAGGTAGTAGCGGAGCATTTGATGCGGTGAATCATTTCGAGGATTCATGGATGTTGATATCATCTCCAATTAGGGATAATTTTCGATTTCACTTCAACCCACTTAAGATATCCGGATGCGAGCTTTTAAAACATGTGATTTTTGCCTAATTCTGACCTAAGAACCGATTTCAGTGTAGACCTTGAGATTTTTGATTTAAGCTATCTTTGACCAGTTTTTAAACCGGGATTATGTATTAGGGTTTTGTCATGAAAGGCAGAAGTGCAATAAAGACGGGCTTGCCCTGATGCGAATGCCGTCAGGGTGCTCCAGCGGTTTTTGAGGGCATGAATGAGCGATTTGTGCCTGTAAGGCACAACGAAGATCTGGTAGATCTTCGAGCGAATGAACCGCTCGCGGATGGGAAAGCATGGTCACCATCATGGTGAGCATCAAAAATCGATGATGTGCCCGTATTTGCAGCAATTCTGCCTTGTAATAGAAAGCCTAATGCGTAATCCCGGTTAAACTACAACAGTGTAGGAACTATGCTTGAAAAATCGTACTACTCCCACCCTACCGCCATTATTGATGACGGTGCACAGATCGGGGAAAATACTAAAGTGTGGCATTTCTGTCATGTAATGTCTGATGTGGTGATTGGTGCAGGTTGCAGCCTTGGTCAAAACGTATTCATCGCCAACGGAGTGCGTTTAGGTAATAATGTCAAGGTTCAAAATAATGTATCCATATATACCGGAGTAACCTGCCAAGATGATGTCTTTCTTGGCCCCTCGATGGTTTTTACCAATGTGATCAATCCGCGTAGTGCGGTCAGTCGAAAGACCGAATATCTCGAGACCAAGGTTGGTCAGGGTGCAACCATAGGGGCCAATGCGACGATAGTCTGTGGCAATGATATAGGCCGATATGCTTTTATCGGTGCAGGTGCTGTGGTCATCAAAGAAGTAAGCGATTTTGCTCTGATTGTCGGCAATCCCGGTCGTCAGATTGGATGGATGAGTCGTTATGGCCACCGACTTCACTTTGATATAAATGGAAAGGCCCAATGTCCGGAAAGCGGGGAGGTATATTTATTGACAGCAAACCTGGTCACTCTCGCGGATGAGCGAAGTTGAGGAAGTCATCGTATCTTTTAGCGCAATTTTTTATGGTAGACCATAATTTTTTTGCCCTCAGCCTAGCATGGCACTTGATAATTCAATATAATAGCACCAATTAATATGATGACTTCCGTTTCTTATCGAGTTTACCAGGAACCTGTCTTACCCAAAGATAGCTGGACACCTTTCCGGTATCCAAAAATTTATTAATTTTTGGTTCGATCATAAACAACACCAATATCATGGATCAATCGAATGAAATAACCACAGCAATACGCAAGTTTGAACCCCTCATCGAAAAACTGAATTTCTTTGAACTCTCCATTTTGAACAGAATGGTCGTTAACCGTATGAAACTGATCAACAAGGCAGAGGCATTAATTGCGATGTCAAAGATTCAGGTAGGTGACCGGGTATCATGGCAAAGTGATAATGGTATGGTAAAGAAAGGCGTGGTCATTCGTTTGAATCAAAAAACGGTGTCGGTCAAAGTAGATGAAAGAGGTTATTGGAATGTTTCTGCTGACTTGCTGACCGTCGAAAAATAAACCACCGGGGTTAGTTTACCAATTAAGGCTCCAGAGTCTCTTGAACCCAGGCTCTTCCGAATTTCATCTAAACACCTCACTCAAATCCGGTGATATCGTACAATTTTCCGTAAGTTCAAACGTATAGGGTGATGCTGATTTTTTGTATTTCCCTTCGTGCAATATATGCGATGCGATGCTATCGTTTTCGGGATCGATGACCACATAATATTTTATACCAAAACCACGGTAAAGCTCGTACTTGGTGATCAGATCTTTTTCACGGGTGGAAGGAGAAAGAATCTCAACCACCATTACTGGTGGAAAATCCAAAAAGTCTTTCTTTGGAGGTGCGCAAATGATCGACAAATCTGGTTGGACTACCGTATACTCGCTTATTTTAATATCAATAGGCTGTACAACCTCACAGGGGATGCATCCTATAGCAGCAGTTGAGTTGCCCAAAATCACATT
>JBGTCB010000941.1:0-1679 GCA_041748995.1 Saprospiraceae bacterium
GCGCCCAGCTGGCCTTACTATTTCTGATCATCGACCTGTACAAATCAAAATCAAAAATTCAACTTACATTAAGAGGACCCCTGGTGTATGCCCTGACGGCTGGAATCTGGATCATCGCCGTTTTCTTCGGTCATTTGATTGCAGATCAAAGTATCAGTGACCGGGAGTTTTATGACATTATGGAAACCCGTTTAGCCCATCATTTTTTCCCCTCCTACTATCCATTTCGGGCATGGATCACGCTCATACCTCTCTTTATTGTTGCATCGATGATCTGGAAGAAATACGATCAGAAACTCCTGCATTTCTTCCTCTGGTCTTTTGCAGGAATGATTCTATATTACCTGGGCATCGAAGCATTTGAAATACCGGGTTTGCTTAGTGTACAATGGTTCAAAATTACCGTCTGGCTTAAACCACTTTCAATCCTGGCAATTCTAATGGTGATCGAAACCTTTGTATCAAACCGCACCACCAGGTTTATCGGCCATGGCCTACTTCTTTCTCTTCTAATCGCATCCATATTCCAGATCACAGGGATTTTCCGGTTAGTCGATGACAAACCCAGGCATTTTCCGGGAACTGATTATTACACTGCAGATATGAAACTGGCTTTGACAATACGAGACAAAGTAGCTTCAGATGCCTGTATCATTGTTCCTCCTGACGTAACCGGCATCCGGTACTTCAGCCAGCGAAGCTTGTACATTGATTATAAGAGTAATATTCATAGTAAAAGCTATTTGGCAGAAGCCGCAAAACGGAGGAAACAACTCTTTGGCCAGGATCTGCAGCAACGACAATCGGGTGCTGATGTCATGCTGGAAAGCCAAAAATACTATCAGCAACTTCATGAAAGCGATTTTGAGCAGTATAAAAAAGCAGGGGTCGAATATGTAATAACCACTATGGAGCAGAAACTAGATTTCGAAGTGATCGCCTCCAATTCACTTTTTACCCTCTACAAGATGTGACATTGTTCCCCTTGGGGAATTTTTAACCTCAGCATGAAGCAGAGCAGCTTTGACAAAATCGACAAAAAGAGGATGTGGTCTTTCAACCGTACTTTTTAATTCCGGATGAAATTGTACACCAACGAACCAGGGATGGTCCGGGATTTCCATAATTTCAACCAACCTCGACTCCGGATTAATTCCTACCGGTCTCAATCCCCCACTGGTAAAAAGCTCCAGGTATTCATTATTAAACTCATAGCGATGCCGATGTCTCTCGTAAATCAATGTCTTACCATATGCCATACTGGCTCTGGAGTCTCTTTTAATCTCACAAGCATAAGAACCCAGTCTCATGGTCCCTCCTTTCTTCGTAATCGTTTTTTGTTCCGGCATGAGGTCGATCACGGGATGGGTAGACTTAGGTGACCATTCGGTTGATGCGGCATCTTTGAAGTTCAGCACATTACGGGCAAATTCGACCACAGCACACTGCATGCCCAGGCAGATACCAAAGAATGGGATCTTCCGGGTGCGGACATACTGAATCGCTTTGATCTTTCCTTCGATCCCCCGTTCACCAAAACCAGGAGCCACCAAAATTCCCGATAATCCATCCAGCAATGTGAGCAGATCAACATCTCCGGTGAGTGTTTCCGAATGAATTTGAACTACTTCAACTTCGCATTCATTGACGGCACCAGCATGTACAAAAGCTTCGTAAAT
>JBGTCB010000942.1:0-2953 GCA_041748995.1 Saprospiraceae bacterium
AAGGGTAAAATCAGGATTCGGGTCACCGATGATCCCAAAACCATTATCTGCCAGCGAAGGGAGGAGCGATCCTGAACCGGGATCGATCAGGAGATTTCCGTCTTCATCCCTTGCGGTGACTGTGCCATAGAATGCACCATAGGGCTGACCAACTTCCAGTACCGGCCGGATACCTCCGCCAAACAGGTTTCGAATGTTAATTCGCTCAACACCTTCTTTTAGCTCAAGAACCTCACTAATGTTTCTGGTGAAGTTGGTATAAATATCCCAGGTAAAACCATTTGGAAATTTCAAGGGAACCAGGCGCAAGCCGACTTCGATCCCTTTGTTCTGGAGGTTACCAAAATTGGTGGTTAACTGCTCATATCCTGTCGCAGAGGGAACAGAGATATTGGCAATCTGATCGGTCGAATTTCGTTTGTACAATGAAAAATCCAGATCTATTCTTCCATAGAAAAACTCCAGACGACCACCAACTTCAATCTCTGTAGTGAACTCGGGAGTCAACCGGTTGTCAGCTGCCACATTTCCCTGGGTGATTCCTGGTTGGCCATTAAAGGGAAAATCACTTTCAGCAGTCGATCCGATCAATCCGGTATTAGATCCCAGATTTACATTAAAGATATTGTTGAGTGAATAAACCGGTGCATCGTTACCCACCTTTGCCCAGCTTGCTCTTAACTTGGCATTGGTCAGCACACGACTTTGTAAATTCAAGGCTTCAGTCAGCACAGCTGATAGTGAAAAACTGGGATAAAAGTAACTGCGGCTGTCGGCCGGTAAGGTTGAAGACCAGTCATTCCGTCCTGTCGAATTTAAAAACAGGTAGTTGTTGTATCCAACGGTCAGATCATAAAAAGCACCAATCAGCCTTCGTTTAGAGAAGGCACCTCCATTGGGCACCAGGGTATTGGTGTTGTCAATATCAAAAATACCCGGTGAGATGATCTGCGTACCCAGGACTGCCTGCCGGTCAGTTCTGCGTTGATTCAGGTTGTGACCGACAGTAGCCCGAAGACTAAATGCTTCGGATAATTGATCATCAAAGGTTAACAGGAGGTTTGATTCTATTTCATCAAAACTGATGTCGTCATCGATAACAGCTCCGGCCCGGCTATATCCAATTGAACCCTGATCCCATACCAATTGACGTCTGGTCGTATATTGATTAGTACCTAGCGCATAAGTTATATTAATATTTCTCGTAATATCATATCCCAGACTCATTTTGGCTCCGAGCCGGTCTGTTCGCTCATCCAATCCATTGTGTTTCCAGGACCAAAGAGGATGGTCAATTGCATTGGTATTATAAAAGACACTGTGCTTGTTGGAAGGATTCTCAAATCCCAGATCCGTGTTCCAGTTTCTTGCCAACCATAAGGTTCGGGCAAATGAAGAAGCGGCATCCGGAGCCGCTGCTGCAGCTTCACCGAAAAAAGGTCCTTCCGTAGTACTTCGGGTATAAGTCATATTTCCGCTGACGGTAATGCCGTTTGCCAGCCTGCCACTTGATCCGACACTCACTGATGTGCGGTCAAATCCGGAAAAGGGAATATAGCCTTCCTGATCCAGATGAGAGAAGGTAGCAGCAATCCGGGCATTTTCTCCGCCCGAACTAATCGAAAGTGAGTTTTCAACAACATGCCCATTTTGAAACAGGTTTTTTACATTGTTCGGTTGAGCTACGTAAGGCGACCAGGCAGGAAGATTCGGAAAAGCTGCCCGGAAGTTAGGCCAGGTCGGAAAAGAGTCCAGGCTTGAAAATGCCGGTCCCCAGGATCCATTGGCATTTGAATAGGTAAAATCTGCACCTGCCCCATAAGTATTCTGGTATTCGGGCAATCCCGTGATCTGCTCCAGTGAATAGGAGGATGAAAATGAGATCTCCGTGCCCTTCAGACCGGTTTTGCTCGTCCCGGTTTTTGTCGTTATGACAATGACTCCATTGGAAGCCCGTGAACCATAGAGGGCCGCAGCAGCGGCTCCTTTGAGTACGGAGATGTTGTCAATATTGTTGGGATCGATATTGGCAATCGGAGTGCCATAAGCCGCCCCACCGGTTAGTTGATTGGTACTGTTGTATTGAGTGTTGTCATAGGGAATCCCATCTATGACAAAGAGCGGTTCATTGTTCCCCAGGAACGAAGATCCTCCCCGGATCACAATACGGGTAGCACTACCTGGAGCTCCGGAAGATCCACTGATTTGCAGACCTGGCACTTTGCCGGACAATGACCTCAAAAGGTCAGGCTCGGCCTTTTGCTGTACCTTGTCTCCCTTAACTTCTTCGACCGAATAACCGACCGAACGATTTTGTCGCTCGATCCCTAACGCCGTCACCACGGCCTCAGAAAGGGTCAATCCCTCAGAGAGGGTAACATCGATAGTAATGGAGACTCCGATGTTAATCTCTTGAGAGCTAAACCCGGTATAGCTAAAAAGCAATGTCTGGGCACCTTCTGGAAGGGTTAATTCATAGGTACCATCAATATCGGAAGCAGTGCCGATGATGGATCCTTTTACGATTACATTGGCACCAATCAACGGCTCACCATCAGTATCTGTGATCGTACCGGAGATTGTGCGCTGTTGAGCCAAGACCGAGGTAACACTAAACAGGCACACGATCAGGACGTAGAGATATCTTTTCATACATTAAGCGTTTTGGTTATAAAATAAATCTTACCGGAGAGTTTTTTCCAATCAACCAATGGTTTTGTTAGTGGAAGTCACCTATTATACGGCTGGTCACCAATGGAAGCTGTTATCGTTTTCTTAATATGATGTGTGCAGCGTTTATACTGCTGTAAACAGATTACTTTTTGCAATGAATGACTCCATATATTCTGACCGGACTTAGTTGCTGTTACGGGTTTTAACCCTGCTATTTTAGAAATGACCCGGGGTACAGCTACTCTAACCCCGAAAGATGACTGCCAGTTTGTACCTTCTG
>JBGTCB010000943.1:0-12240 GCA_041748995.1 Saprospiraceae bacterium
CATGTATTGAATCCAACAGGATTCTATGCCTATGGTGCAAAATTTTGTGGCCCGGGCGAAGGGTGTGTTTCTGTTACCTGGCTTCAGATGAACATGCGGATGTTGGAAATTACAGGAGAAGAAAAGTACATGCAGCAAATAGAAAACACTGTTTATAATGCCATTTTACCATCACAGAGTCCACACAATGGAGAGGTATGCTATTTTTTACCTTTGATGGGGCGCAAACGTTTTGGTGAAGTTACACATGGAATATTGCCTGATATAAGCTGCTGCTCATCAAGTATACCACGAGGTGTGGCCCTTATTTCAAACTTGATAGTGGGCCGTCTTAATGATGCCCCGATAATTATGTTGCTAACTGCTTCGAAAACTGAAACATATTTTTCTAAAAAGGGTGAAATAATTCCTGTTACACTGGTAATTGAAACCGATTTCCCTAAAAACGGAAATGCTAAGGTTACCATTAAATCTACTTCAAAACCGATTAAAAATGCTTCTATCCTGTTTAATGTCCCGGATTGGGCAAATGATTTTACAGTAAAAATCGATGATAAAATATTTGAAGGACAACCAGGTTCAATACTTGATATTAAAAGAGACTGGAAAAATGGAGATGTACTGGAAATTTTAGTGGAAATGCCAATATTAAAAGTGAGCGATAATAATAAAGGCTCCAAGATGTTTGCCCTAAAACGTGGCCCACAGTTATTGGCAGCCGATAAAAATATATCTGATGCAAAAGGATTGCCAAAATGGGGGTGGAATGGAGACCAATTGTATACTGTTTCGGTTCTTCGAGAAAATGTTGTTTCAGAAATGATACTCGTGCCTTTTGCAGAAGCTGGCCAATCTATGGCAGATTATGATGTATTGTTTCCTGATTTCAAATTACTCTATACAATAGAGTCAACATCATTAAAAAAATATATCAATCAATTGTCAGAATTTGAAAAAGAATTCAGGTTCAGGGAAATGCCCGACATTGAATTTTTCTTGTTTGGCATGGGAAACAGGACAAAACTCTTGTATAGGGATGGAGTTTTAAAAAATGCCATATCAGGGGAAATAATCAAGCAATGGCCTGTTAAACGAGTACTCATAATCCCCAATGATTACAAAGTTGAAATTGAAACCCTTACGGATGTATTTATCACTATTTATGAAGATGAAAATGGTGTCTTTATCAAAGAAGGCAACAAAAATGAGAGAGTTGACGGTACAAACTCACCAATAAAACTACCAACCTTCACAGGACATAAATACAGTGAAATACTGAAGGTTCTGAATCATGAAATTCTTACAAATATTATTGATAGCAAGCCGGTACCCAACTTCATTGTTTATAACAAACCCTGGAGGCGTGATGCAGCCATGATGGCCATGTGCCTGGAAGAAACAGGCAATTTGGATTTGATTAAAGACTGGGTGCTAAAACTTAACGAGGTTTATGACCGCAACAACGCCGGAATTACTGAACCCGATAATCTTGGACAGACATTGTACCTCTTATCTCTATTTTCAGATAAGAACCACCCACTCGTAGAAAAGATTCTGGAAGAAGTGAAGGAATTTGAAGTAAAAGACGAAAACGGATTATATATCAAAGGATTATCAGATTTCCATGAAACACCCGTCTATCAAACCAAGTGGATTAAATATGGTTTAAACGCCCTAGGAGGCTGTTGAAATACCCAATTTGCGCTGATATCTGTCAAATCACTTTTTCTGTAAAAAGAACTCAGCCGTTCTCGTCGTTTCTGACTTTTTTGATCCTCAGTCAGTTACAACCCGGTAGCTTCCTTCGTCTCGCCACGTCAGAAAGCGACGATTTACGGCCTCAGCATCAATCTGAGTATTTCAACAGCCTCCTAGGTATAAATGATCCTTATTCTATTCCAAAAATCCAAGATAATTATTCTTCACTTTTCTGGTGGGATTATAAAGACAACTACCTTGAGGGCACAACTGATGCCTATGATGAATGGAAAAACGATAAATACCCCTACATTGGATGGGCTGCAGATAATTTTCATGGTAAAAAAAGAAATCCGATAAGCAACAGGCTTTACCCCTTAACCTGGGAACAAGAGGCCAGTCAGGCAAAATATGAAAACCTAAAGATAATTGATGATGTTTATGTTACGGAAAAAATATCTACACCACATACCTGGCATACTGCTGAAGTGTTTCTTTACTTGATTGATAATTGATACTGAATAGACTGAATAGGTTTCTTTATTATTAAGTTAAAACAATACGAACTAAAATTATGAAATGTCAGGAACAATTAGCCAAACAGGCGATTAGGGTGAATGTTCACCGTGCTCCTGGAAATTTTTAGAGAAAATAGCTATCTTCAATACTCCTGGTTAAGGAAGGAAACACTCACCTTAGCTTAACGTTATACGCCAGATAAAAAGACCTAATGATGGCAAACAGGCTTATAAATAATCTTTTAAAGTTTACAACTCTGTCTGACGGAGAGGTAGAAATTATTTTAGAAAGCATGGTAACAAGGAAATACCCCAAAGGTAGTTTTCTGATTAAAGAAGGGCAATTTAGCTCAGATACATACTTTGTGCTTGATGGCTGTATAAAACAATACAAAATTGTTGACGGTAATTATATTACAACGAATTTCTTTACCGAGGAGCAATGGATTATTTCGTTTGATATAACAAATTACGTTATACCCACAAAGTTCAATTTAGTTTGCCTGGAAGATACAACTGTTGTGGTTGGAAACGAGCAAAAGGCTATTGAATTATACAAGCATATTCCACATCTAGAAATTGTCTCTCAAAAGATTTTGGAAAATATTTATTTGAATATCAGAATTTTATGACCAGTTACATTCCAGATAAACCAGAACAACGATACTTGAAATTATTAGAATCCCGACCCGATATTTTTCAACGTGTGCCCCAATACGACATAACCTCTTATTTAGGTGTAAAACCTGAATCTCTTAGCCGTTTAATGAAGAGGATACAGCAAAGAATGTAAGTTAGTCTAGTGGCTTTCCCGAGGTATCCTTTTCGTAAGATTAGTCTTCCATTTTATAGCATTAATTGTAATAAAAGCTGTCGCACCTATCTCAAAAGCTGAAAACATGGCATAGTAAGGAGCTGGTTTACCAACAAACAATGTTGCAGATTGTACAAGCGTCATAATGGTGCCAGAAGCAATCTGATCCCATCTCAGTGTCCTCTCGTTTTTGATTACCTGGGGTAAAAATATATTGGAAATAGGGATCTGCATGAACACTGCGGCTATAGTTAAAAATTGTGGAGTTATTTTGAGGCCATCCACCACTCCAGTATGAAATTGTGTATGAACATCTTTATCCATAAACCCGACAAGGTCGGCATATAAATAGTTTAAAGTAGCAAAAGCCCATAAGGAAGAATATATATTACGCCTATTTTTGTCAAAATAATTCTCTTTATCCATATATGTATATATTACACAAGCGTCCAAAACAAATAAAAATGACATGGTAAGATTTACCCTACCTTAGGGTTTGCACAAATCTAATTACTAATAATACGTACTGACTTCCAATTCTATTTGGTTCTCAAACAAAGCAGGACGAGACTTGGAATCATCACGTACATATATTTAGTCCAACACCACTTGAAGACTTAAGAAGTGAAAAGTCAGGTAGTGAACTGAGTTGTCCATCGTAGTGAATGATATTAAGGCACTATCAGAATAAAGGTCTGGCAATCAAAGGAGAAAATAATAAAGTACGCAATGGACTACCACCCACCCGGCCACCAACCCTCTTTAACCGGGATAATGCATTAGACTTTCTATTGCAAAGTAGAATTGTTGCAAATAAGGGCACATCGTCGATTTTTGATGCTCTAGGAGGCTGTTGAAATACCCAACTTGCGCTGATATTTATCCGACTATATTTTTAGTAAGAAGCTCGCAGCCGTTCTCGTCGTTTCTGACGTTGTTGATCCTCAGTCAGTTACAACCCGTAGCTTCCTTCGTCTCGCCGCGTCAGAAAGCGACGATTTACGGCTTCAGCATCAACCTGAGTATTTCAACACCCTCCTAGCCATGATGGTGACCATGCTTTCCCATCCGCGAGCGGTTCATTCGCTCGAAGATCTACCAGATTTTCGTTGTGCCTTAGAGGCACAAATCGCTCATTCATGCACTCAAAAATCGCTGGAGCACCCTGACTGCATTCGCATCAGGGCCAAGCCCGTCCTTATTGCAGTTCTGCCTTTCATGACGAAACCCTAATGAATAACCCGGTTAAACAACGAACAAGCTGGGGTAGACATAGCAAGCACGGTTGGGGATTTCATGAATAGCTGGAGGAATCGCACAAGCACCATATCACGCCCTATCAAGTTCGCTATGTACAACCAGATGCAAATTATGATGGCTTGAATAATATGATATTGGCCACTAGAAAGGATAAATGCATTGTCTAATGCTGGATCTTTTACTGCTCCACTTTTTAGTTAATGCCACTGAGCCAGTTGATCCTGAAATTTATGATCCCGGCACCCTACCTATCCGGATACGTACTTTTAACTTTTTACTTTTTACTTTTTACTTTTAACGTTTAACTTTTTACTTCAATCCCTGAATAACCACATTACCAGTGCCATTTTTTAAACAGGGGTCATTAAATACTTTAGCTTTTTCCTTAGGATCAGCTAGTGTTTTATAAAACTCCTCTACATATTTCATTAAATCACTGCGATCCTTCTCATCGAGATAATTAATGCTCATAATCAAATCCATAATATCCCTTCGGAGACTTTTGTAATAGTTAAAAATAAGCTCCAGTTCTGCCAGGTCCTCTGGACAGAACCCGCGGTAAAGACGGTCTTTTACTGAATTTAATTTCAACTCGGCTGGGGGTTGTGCATAGGGTGCTGATACTAAACCGGCAAAATCAAAATCATAGGGTACTGGTATTGGCAAGGGTTTGCCGGCGGTGACCAGTAGCCTGATGTTATGCCGGAATTCTGTCGACCAGTCCGTATTGCCGATTAAATACTGAAAAACCGTCATCCTCAAATATTCATCCCTGTTCATTTTGTTGCCTTTCAAGCCATCCCGTTTAAAAATATTCGAATTGTTCCGGGTAGCCATTTGATCCTGATCCTCGATAAAAAAACCATATAGGGGATCGTATGATTTACTTCTTTTAGTATCATTAAAATCGATGTGAACCAGACGGACTCTGAAACTGTAGTCAGTCACCAGATTGTAGATTTTATAGGCCAGATACTCCTTAAAAACATATTCGTCTCCCCTACAGGGTAGTACTAATTTTAATTTATCCTGACCACTAAAAATGCTTGTGCCAGGTGTATTCTTTTTAGCAAAGTTCAGCAATATAGGAGGATAGTTACAATTGGCGTTTTTTAGTCTAAAATGACCCCTTGTTTTAGCCTTAAGAGCAATCCTGTATGGATGATGATCTGGCTGGGAATAAATGAGTTCCACTGGAAAATACCGGCTATCATCCGTCCGGTCACTAAAAATATCTTTAAGATCGCCTTCAATTTTAATTTGTAATGGCACTTCTTCTTCAAAAAGAAGGGAGGTAAAGCCGAAGGTAGACGCTGTCTCAGGTACCGGATTAAGCCAGGTAAAAATCGAGAGCCAGAAAGTCAGGACAAATGTGACCATCTTTGAAAGAATTAATTGTAAATTATGAATAATGGTCCAAACACAATCAGAGTTTTAAAAATATCGATTCAACAAATGACCGGAAAAATCGAATTAATGCCAGAAAAGTAATGATTTAAAGATCTTTTGTGTTGTGACTTTTCTCGCACACCTTACCTGAAGGAACTATTCTCCTGTGTGGACCCGACTTCAAGGATATAATTAAAATTCGGTTCAGGCCTCACCATTTACACCATATTTCCCTTCATCAATTCACCTAACATCTCTCTGAAGTTTTCCTTTTTATTCAGGTGTGGCAATTCTTCAGTCGGCTCAGGAACTCCTAAAAATTCACAAAGTGGGCCCCATCCCTCCGATACATCATAAATTAATAATTTATTTGCCGGTACTGTAGCTTTTACTTTATCAATATGATCATTAAAAACTTTCTTAGCAAAAGCCTTATCTTCAAATTTACCCTGAAGTTCTACCTGGAAGATCATTCTCTTCGCAAATTTTACACATTTAATCACTTTCCTTAGGCGGGAATTGAAAAGGAGTTTGCTCATCATAGCAAGTTTTTGCGGTAGCGTCTGAGGACCTGCTTTCCAGATAGTGCTCTCGATGCTGGCATACCATTTTTCAAAAGGTCTTACCGTCAAAATCACCCTGGCATCCGGGTAACGTTTTAAATGTTCCTTATACCATGGATACGCTGGAAAATCAACCGTTGCCTGAAATCCATCATATAAGGCATCCCAATCGGTGGTTCCTGTTTGTTCCAGGGTTAACCAATAATGAAGATTCTCCGGATGCACCAGAAGTTCTTTCATATGATAGGTTTTTGAAAAACCTAAAGTCTCCAGTGAAGCCTTCAGGGTATTTGTCCCAGTTCTGGGAAAACCAGCTCCAATAATTTTAATCGCCATTTTGTTTTGAATTTTTGGTTTTTGTAATTAGTCCGCGTGTTTTATATTCAGATCAGTAGTCAGATATTGTAAGACCGGGAGAGGAATCGGGGACTCTTTTTCATGTTTTATAGTTCTACTGCAGCTTCCCAAGCTATTAAAAAACCAAGAGCTCCACCAAAACAGAAACTCCTTTCCTGGATTGTACCTTGCAAACAATTTAGTCAACGCATCAATTTAAGAATATCTTTTGAATGTTGAGATTTTCCCATTAGTAAACAATGATAATTATTAGCTTTAAGGGAAACTGGCAAACCCTTCATGTACATCTAATCTTTACAAGAACCTTCCCATCCAACCAAATGAAAAAATTAATCTATCTAGTCTCATCATGTATCCTGTTCATGTTATTTAGCTGTAAACAGGAGAATACCAATGTACCCGATCAGGCACCATCAGAAAATGACCGGAACATGTTTGGACACGGAATAACCCGAGGACTTAAGGTCACCAATGAAGATGCTATGGCGGGGTATCTCATGCATATCGTACCCAACTCACCTTTCACTTATCTTGTGAACCGTTCAGGTCAGGTTGTTCATGAGTGGAAGGGTAACTACGGAGTATTGGGAGGATACATCATGGATGATGGTTCCCTGGTACAAAATGCTGACGATCCTGATTTTCCGGTTTTTGCAGGAGGTGGTCAATCGGGACGGATTCAGAGAATAAGTTGGGAGAGTAAGTTGTTGTGGGACTTTGAATATGCTGACGAGGACCAGCATGCTCATCATGACTTTGCCGTCATGCCAAACGGAAATATTCTGGCTATCGCATGGGAAAGCAAAACCTCCCAGGAAGCGTTGGCTGCAGGCTGCCGACCTGACCTGATACCAATGGCGGGCATATGGCCCGAGAAGGTGGTGGAAATTGAACCGGATGGCAAGTATCACGGCAAAATCGTTTGGGAATGGCACCTTTGGGACCATCTCATTCAGGACCATGATCCGACCAAAGCTAATTTTGGAAATCCCGACGAGCACCCGGAACTCCTGAACATAAATCTGGGACGTCCATTGCCACCACAGATCACCGAAGACAGCATGGATATATTACATGCCAGGGGACAACAACCATGGAGGAATCAGACCGCTTTTAACCG
Organism: Saprospiraceae bacterium; assembly: GCA_041748995.1. Lineage (GTDB taxonomy): Bacteria > Bacteroidota > Bacteroidia > Chitinophagales > Saprospiraceae > JABDMH01. Next base: position 7,720 of record JBGTCB010000943.1, read on the forward strand.
GGGATCTGATCTCTTTCATTTCAATGCCATCAATTATAATGCAGACCTGGATCAGATCGTCATGAGCTCTCCGGTACTCAGCGAAATTCTGATTATTGACCACAGTACAACGACTGACGAAGCTGCCGGACATGAAGGGGGAAGAAGCGGTAAAGGAGGTGATTTTCTATATCGTTGGGGAAATCCTCAAAATTATGGGAAGGGTGATTCTACCGATCAACTCCTGTATCATCAACATGATTCGCGATGGATCGAAGAAGGAAGTCCAGGGGCAGGAAATCTGACAATCTTTAATAATGATATACCTGGTGGCCCTGACAGCATGAATTATTCGGCGATCTACGAAATAGCTCCGGAGATGGATGAAACCGGGGCTTACCTTATGACAGACAATGGAACATTTGCTCCTGACATGCCAGTCTGGGTGTATACGGCACCAGATACGATATCCTTTTACAGTAGTTTTATATCGGGAGCCCATCGGTTGAAAAATGGAAACACTTTTATTACTGAGGGAGCCCGGGGGCGCTCATTCGAAGTCACCAAAGAAGGAGAGATCGTCTGGGAATATTTAAATCCTTACCGGGGTGATATCCGAAAGCCCAATGGCGATCCAATTTCTCCTATGCCCATGACTTTTAGCATGTTCCGATCCACCTTTGTTCCGGCTGATCATGCTGCTTTTTCAGGCAAGACCCTCGTTCCTTTGGACCCCCAACCGGCTACCTATACTCCTTCCCCACCTTCCATTCCACAGTAAATTTTAAAACCTTTGACACTCATAAATTCCTGGTTCATGTTTAAGTATACCCTTTTTCTTTTATTGTCGCTGATCCTGCTTTTTTCAAATTGCAAGAACACGATTGATGAAACATCAGCGGAGAGTCCCCAGGCTCAAAGAGACATTGGAGGTCTAAAAATGACCCGGGGTCTTGTCCATAAATCAGAGGCGGCTACAGACGGTTACGTACTTTTTTGCCCTCTGCTGTCATCAACTACTTACCTAATAAACCTCGATGGTGAGGTGGTGCGTACCTGGGAAAGTGATTTTGGACCATCGGGTTGGCTTTATCTCCAGGAGAATGGGCATTTGTTCCGGGGTGGAAGAGATCCACAGGCTCCCGTTTTTGGAGGAGGTGGCCAGGGTGGTTGGTTGGAGGAGTTCAATTGGGAAGGAGACCTTGTGTGGCAATATCGTTTCGCAAATGAACAGCACCTGGCACACCATGATGTTGCCATCATGCCCAATGGAAATATACTGGTATTAGCATGGGAGTCCAGGACTCCGGAAGAGGCTGTTCAGGCGGGTAGAAAACCGGATTTGATCCCCAAAGCAGGTGTTTGGCCGGACATGATTGTTGAAATTAAACCATCAGGAGAAAATGGTGGAGAGATTATCTGGGAATGGCATATGTGGGATCATTTAATCCAGGATTTTGATGATTCAAAAGACAACTATGGCATCGTTGCAGACCATCCGGAACTGGTAGATATCAATAAAAGTGATCCTCTGCCACCTCCGATTACCGCAGAAGAACTCGAAGAGAGGAAAAAGAGCAATAATGCAACAACCAACAGTACGATTGATAATCGAGGATCAGATATTCACCACATTAACTCCATTGATTATAATCCTGAATTGGACCAGATCATTCTTGGTTCACCGGATTTACATGAGATATTTATTATCGACCACAGTACAACCACCGCAGAGGCAGCCGGTCATGTGGGAGGTCGATTGGGCAAGGGTGGTGATTTACTTTATCGATGGGGAAATCCACAAAACTATAACCGGGGAGATTCTACTGATCAAAAACTCGGAGGACAACATGACGCTAAATGGATTCCTGATGGATATCCCGGAGCGGGTAACATCATGGTCTTTAATAATTTTGTCAACAGTGCACAGGGAGGATATTCTACTGTCCTGGAGTTGAATCCACCGCTTTCCGATGAGGGCTATTTGTTAACTGATAACAGGTCTTACGGTCCCGATGATCCGGTGTGGAAGTACATGGCAGCAGACACCCATTCCTTTTTCGCACCATTTATCTCAGGAGCACACCGAATGTCCAATGGAAATACTTTTATAACCCAGGGTCCTGCAGGCCGGTATTTTGAAGTCACCCCGGCGGGTGAAATCCTTTGGGACTATCTGACGCCTTATGCAGGATATGTCAAGATGCAGGATGGTACATTTCCTCAACCGGTGGGACCATTGCTTTATGCTACTTTTCGGGCTACTCATATACCAATCGATCATCCGGCAGTCAGGGGAAAGGCATTAAATCCTCTGGAATCACAACCAGAAATTTTTAATCCTCCGCAAACAGAGAATCAATAGAGTCACTAATAAGCGATTGATTTTGGCTATCAAACTACGGATTGCGAATGATCACACCATTCTCCAGAACATACTGTGACCAATGAGTCAGCATCTCCTGATATTTTTCGGGATATTGGAGGGCCAGATCATTTGATTCAGTGGGATCTTCTGCCAGATTAAATAGTTCAAATGAATCTTTCCCAAAGGGTGATTCAATTTTCGTGATCTTCCAATTCCCTTTTCGTATTGCACCTCTTCCAAATAATTCCCAACCCATCACGTAATCATCTTTGTGCACCTGCTGCTCATCTCCTTTCAGGTAACCAAGCATCGATTGGCCCTGATAAGGATGTACAACATTACCCTGATCAGACCGGGGATAAGATCCATTCACCAATTCCAAAAATGTTGGCGCCAGATCTAAAACCGTGGTAAAGACTGATGAAGGTTCTAAACCATTTTTCTGAAAGGGTAGTTTGATGATCATAGGACTGTGAATTCCACCTTCTGAGCTATAGCCTTTATAATATCGGTTAGAAGCACTTGCAGCATGAGCCCAGGAGGGTCCATAAGCAACAAACGACTGGGAAGTTCCCATATAAGGTAGGGGATTCGTTTCATCCGGAGTCTCATTTAAATCAAGCGCGGCAGCACCGTTATCGGAGAAAAGGATGAAAAGCGTATTGTCAAATTTATCAATATCGATAAGATACTGAACGAGCCGTCCTATATTGTCATCCAGCTTTTCCACCATTCCTGCATAAATCTCCATCTTCTTTGACTCGATTTGCTGCTGCTCTGCACTCAATGAATCCCAGGTTACCAGAGGGCGATCTGAAATATCATACAGATTTCCCTGGACGGACGGAAGGGCCGGTAATTCGACCTGTGCAGGAATCAATCTATTTTTCTTTAACCCTTCAAACCTCAATATTCTTAGGCTATCGTAGCCAATATCATAGTCTCCGCTGTATTTTTCGATGACATCATTCGGTGCCTGTAAAGGCCAATGAGGCGCAGTATAAGCAGCATAAAGAAAAAAAGGCTGGTTGCTTTTTCGATCCTTATAAATAAAATCTATCATTTTCTCCGTGTAGAGATCGGTTGTAGAACTTCCTGCGGGATATTCGACATACCGGTCATCTCCCCAAAAGGAAAAACTTCGGTTGTCCGGGAAAAAATGATCGGCATAGCCATCTAATAATGCAAACGATCTCTCAAAGCCTTTCACCCATGGACTTTGATCCGGAGTGAGACCCAGGTGCCACTTACCCGCCATATAGGTATGATATCCCGCATCTTTCATGAGCTGCACTACCGAGACTACCCTGTCATTGAGATACCCTTCGTATCCCGGTTGTCCGATTTCTTCCGGGATCGAAATCATCCGTTCTGCCATATCCCCTAATCCGGCACGATGATGATCTACCCCTGATAATAGCATGGCCCTGGTAGGAGAGCAGGTCGCAGCTGTATAAAAATTGGTAAATATCCTGCCATGACTAGCAAGTGCATCAATATTCGGAGTCTTGATTTCACTGCCAAAACATCCGAGATCGGAGTAACCCAGATCGTCGGCGACGATTAATACGATATTTGGCCGCTGATCCTGATTACTTAATTCCTGGCCGGAACAGGAAATGATAAGAATGGAAGGAATAAAAAAGAATAGTGCAATACACCTGGCCGGGAGAATATATTTAGAAATCCCAGCCACTGAAAGAATTATACCCGCATCAATCCGGAGCTTGACGGTAAGAGTTTTATCCTTTGAAATCATTTCTGAAATTAACTCTTTTCAATGAAAGATAGCAGGTAACTGTTAGTAGGTCGATGTTAGCAGAATTCACCCATTCGAGGCAGTCGTAGAGGTTTTTTAAGATGAAATCTAATGAATCTCAAACATTTTAACTCCCCTCTAAACCTCAAATACTTCTTTTTCAGCTTGAAATGATTTCAATCAAAACATTCTGATAAACATCGCAAGTTATCCCTATTTTGTCTGACTGATTCCATCCTCAAAAATGGACCGGATGGGTTACAAAAACGAAAAAACTTTAATCGAAACCTATGTCCCCCAATAACTGGAAAACCAAACTTACACTGCTTCTTGTCAGCAGTCTGACCATTATGTCTGTCATTACCATCTCCCCTGCCCTACCCCAGATGTCTGCGGATTTTGCTTCGATTGAAAA
>JBGTCB010000944.1:0-4775 GCA_041748995.1 Saprospiraceae bacterium
ATCAAAAAGCAGGACCGGTTAGTCCAACGGCCGGCGACTGGGTAGGCTGGATTGGCACCTATGATGACTTGTTAAATGGAAATGAAGGTCAGTACCGCATTCGATTTAAAGACAATACCCGGGGCAATGATTGCGCGTATCCGGCTCTTGAACTATTGCCCGATGGAACCATATTGGCAATGACCTATGGACACTGGGATGCGGGCGAAGAACCTTACATTTTATCCTTCAGATTTAAAATGCAGGATTTGGATAACATGGTGAATGAATGACTTTCAGAAATAATTCTTTAATCACAATAGAGATTTTTAGCTCTTAAGTAATTGCATGAAAAAAATAGTTCCCTCTTTGATAATAGCGATTTGCATTTTTTCTGCTTGCGTAAATAATCCTAGTTCCAAAGCTGATCGGATGCATCCAAATGTGGTGATGATCCTCTCCGATGATCAGGGTTGGGGAGATTTAAGTATTAGTGGTAATGTCAATCTCCAAACACCCAATATCGATGCAATCGGAAAGGAAGGAGCCATTTTCGACCGGTTTTATGTTTGCCCCGTTTGTTCTCCAACCCGGGCGGAAGTACTTACCGGTCGTTTTCATGCCAGAGGCGGTGTGTACTCAACTTCTGCCGGTGGTGAGCGTCTGGATCTTGATGAAAAAACGATAGCCGATGTTTTCAGGCAAAGTGGCTATCGAACGGCTGCTTATGGAAAATGGCATAATGGTATGCAATACCCCTATCATCCAAATGCCAGAGGTTTTGAAGATTTTTATGGTTTTTGCTCCGGCCACTGGGGAGATTACTTTAGTCCCATGCTGGAGCACAATGGTGAGATTGTGAAGGGTAATGGCTTTTTAGTCGATGATTTAACCGATCATGCCCTCGAATTTATTGACAAAAATCAGCATGAACCTTTTTTTCTGTATTTGCCCTATAACACACCCCATAGTCCGATGCAGGTACCGGATGGATTCTGGAACAAATTTGCAGGAAAAGATCTGGCTATGCGGAGTGAGGTAAAAGACCGGGAAAACATAAACCATACCCGGGCCGCTCTTGCTATGTGTGAAAACATTGATTGGAATGTCGGACGGGTCATGAAAAAACTGGAAGAACTTTCACTCCTGGAAAACACCATAGTTTTATACTTTTCGGACAATGGCCCGAATGGACACCGTTGGAATGGAGGGATGCGTGGCGTTAAGGGTTCGACGGACGAAGGAGGTGTACGATCTCCATTGATGATCCGCTGGACAGGGAAAATTAAACCCGGCACTATGGTCACAGAAATTTCCGGTGCTACCGACTTATTACCCACTCTGGCGGATTTGTGTGGAATCCCTGTCGAAACCGGAAAGCCACTGGATGGAATAAGCCTTAGCCCTTTACTTTTAAACGAAAATACCGCCTGGCCGGATCGACTAATATTTAATCACTGGGCTAAGCGTACAAGTGTTCGGAGTCAGCAGTTTTTACTCGATCATGAAGGACGGTTATATGACATGCAAAAAGATCCCGGTCAACATCAGGATATTTCAACTGAATTGCCCCATGTAGCTGAAAAGCTGGCAATGGAAAAGGAAGTATGGGAAGAAATTGTTTTATCTGAATTGCCGGAAGAAGATCTGCGTACATTTCCGGTCGGTCATCCGGATTTTACCCATACCCAATTACCGGCCAGGGATGGAACCGCTCATGGAAACATCGTCCGATCGAACCGATTTCCTAATTGCTCTTATTTTACCAATTGGATCAGCCTCAATGATAGCATCACTTTTGATATTGAGGTATTGGAAAGTGGAAAATTTGAAGTTGTAATATATTACACCTGCCCTCAGTCGGATGCTGGTGCGTCGTTCGAAATAAAATGTAGTAATGAGGCTCTCGCCGGCCGGATTAGTCAGGCGCATGACCCTCCGGAAACAGGAATGGAAAATGACCGGGAACCTCGCACTGAATCGTATATTAAGGATTTTATGCCCATGACGGTGGGTATGATAAATTTGGAAAAAGGAATGGATACGCTGGTATTAAAGGCAAGGGAAATTAAAGGAAAAACGGTGATGGATTTTCGCATGTTAACCCTTGAACGAATCCCCAACAGCTAAAATTTTCACTACCAAAACAACCTGATGTCCGAATATCAGAGATTAGTCCGGCAATACACGATTGAAATAGAGGCACTTTCCAGAAAGTATAATCAGCTCAGTTACGTGCGCCTGGGTGTGGGATTATTCATTCTCCTATTCATTTTTGCTTTGTTTAAAACGGGTAACTATTACTGGGGCCTGGCTATTATTCTAACGGGTATTGTCTTTGTCGTTCTGGTAAATATTCACCAGAGAATTTCCGGGAAAAAAAGACTGTCGGAAACGCTAAGAACAATAAATCAGGATGAAATTAATTTTTTAGAGGGGGTACGAATATTTGAGGACGGTCGAGAATATACCGACCCCCACCATCTTTATAGCTATGATCTGGATATCTTCGGCCCTCATTCGCTCTTTCAGTATTTAAATCGTACCACAACCTATCGGGGAAGCCAATGGCTGGCAAAAGTTCTTTTGAATCGCTTGTCGAGACCGGAGATTCTGGAAAATCAACAGGCTATTTCTGAACTGACAACGGCACTGGATTTGAGACAAAAGATCCAGGCACTAGGTTTGATGCATCGCGATGATCAGGAGTTGCATCAATTCATTTTACAATGGGCGAAGCAAAGAGGGAGTCTTAGCCGAATCACCCGGATATCAATTTATTTTTTACCTGTCTGCCTTTTTCTTTTTCTGTTGATTTTTGCCTTTACCCTGGATGCAAATTGGTTAAACTTTGCGACTACCGTGTTTATTCTAAATCTCCTTGTGCTGGGTAATTCCTTTAAAAAAATTAAAAGTGAAATTTCCGGCTTTGATCGATTGGATGGAGTACTAAGACATTATGGTCTGATGCTTAAGGAAATAGAGACCAGCACCTTTAAAACGGCACGACTGAAGGGATTAAAGGAATCCATTTTGGTAACGGATGCAACGGCGTCTTTACGATTAAAGGAATTGGCTTATTTGTTAAATCAGTTGGAATCGGTGTTAAATGGTGTGGCTTTCCTGCTATTTAGCGGCAGTATAGGCTATCATTTGCATATGTTACGAAAGGTGTATTTATGGAAGGATACCTATGCAGATCAAGTACCCGAATGGCTGGAAGTCATTGCGCAGTTTGAAATGCTTTCCAGTCTGGCAAATTTCAAATTCAATAACCCGGCATTTGCGTTTCCGGAGATTAGTGAGCAGGCAGAAATGTCCTTTAAAGACCTGGGACATCCCCTGGTGAAAGATTCAGTAAGGGTAGACAATGACATACATTTTAATGAGCACCGGTTTATGATTTTAACAGGTTCGAATATGTCCGGTAAAAGTACCTTTTTGCGCAGTATCGGAGTCAATACTATTCTGGCTTGTGCAGGAGCTCCTGTTTGTGCTACTGAAGCAACCATCTTTCCTTTTAAAGTATTGGTTTCTATGCGGGTTGCTGATTCATTGGCAGAAAGTGAATCCTATTTTTATGCAGAAGTGAAACGACTGAAGCAGATCACGGAGCAATTAGGTTCAGATCATTGTCTGGTGTTATTGGACGAAATACTACGGGGTACTAATTCGGATGATAAACGCAATGGCACTTTGGAGGTAATCCGGAGAATGGTCCGCGAAAATGCTTACGGTATGATTGCTACTCATGACCTCGAAATCTGTAAGGAGACCGAAAATCATCCGTCTGTACTAGCGAATAAATGTTTTGAAGTGGAGATCAAAGATGATGAACTTTACTTTGATTTTAAATTGAGAAGTGGTATTTGCGTCAACCAAAGTGCGACATTTCTAATGAAGAAAAACGGCATTATTTAAATTCAGATAAATCCATCATTTCATGTAGAATCCTTACCACAATGATTTGATTAGTTTCCATTCTGTAAAAAATAATATGCCGGTTAATTTTATGCTTGAAATACCCTTGCCGTATCTGGTTAACAGATATTCGAACCGTTTTCGGATTGGCTATCTTCAGAAATGCAGAAAATAGCTCATCCTGATATTTGTCCGCTTGTTGGGCAGACCATTCCCGAAACGTATAAAACCATATTTCTTCTAAGTCGATTTGAGCTAAAGGTGAAAGGACAATACTAGGCATCTTCCTTCATATACTTTCGGCGCATTTTGTTTTTGAATTCTTCATTGTCAAACGCTTCTGCTGAGCCACTCTGTTCACCAGCTATCAAAGCATTCCGCAGTATTTTTAGTTTTTCCTCTTCTTCTTCAAGCAGACGCAACCCTGCCCTGATGACTTCGCTCTTTGAAGAAAAACGTCCGGTGCTCATCTGAGCCTGAATGAATTCCTCAAAATGTTCCCCTAATGATATCGACGTGCTTTTTCCCATAGGATACCTGCTTAAACACAATGTTACCAAACTTTGGTATTAAAGTCAAATCCTTCGATCGGGAAAACACATTATTTGTCCCTTTTTTATTGACACCAACTTCTAATGTTGGTACCGGAGATAATTTCAACAATCAATCGGCACTGCAGCGCATAATTATCGGTTGCCTTATTAATCTGGATCCAGAGAGAAACCTATTAGTGACGACTGTTCTGGCTGCTCTACCCTGAAAATCACCAGGAAAACAAAACAGTAAAGAGCCAAAAATTTCCCATTCCTTCTTCGAACAAATTTCGGTAATAATTCGTCCCAACAAGCGAAAGTCGATATAAATATGATCTGAGT
>JBGTCB010000945.1:0-6655 GCA_041748995.1 Saprospiraceae bacterium
AAGTACTTAAAATAAATCCAGTTACATATCAGTATAATGGCAAAGCTAACATCAAAGATATGGAATCGACTTTCGTCGGAGTAATAGCACAAGATTTGGAAGAAGTTGCACCTTATATGGTGATAAATATCCCCGTTATTGAAAGCAGCTTCGATGCCAGCAGAAACATAACAGATACCCATTCTGAGAATTATCTTCATGTAGATCCCTCCGCTATTCCCTATATGTTGATTAATGCCGCCAAAGATCAACAGAAAATCATCCAAGGACAGGAGGATCATATCCAAGCACAAGGCAATCGTATAAGTGAGCTAGAAGCAACTGTTGTCGAACTTAGAAATCTGATTCATGATATAAAAAATACTGTAGGAGTAAATTTAAATGCTCAGGATCTGGGCTACCTAGGTCAAAATGTCCCAAATCCATACCATGGTGAGACCTCAATTACTTATGTGATTCCAAACAATGCGCAGGAATCTTTAGTCAGCATTTTCGATGCTAACGGAAAGTTTATTAAATCGGTTAGCATTAAACAAACGGGAAAAGGACAATTGAAGATCAATGCCAATAATTTACCAGGGGGAATCTACTCTTATCAACTGGTAGTGGATGGTCAGGTTGTGGATAGTAAAAAGATGTTGTTGCAAAACTAAACACTGTTTTAAGAGATAGCGCAAGCCGACGTCAAAAACTATGGCTTGTTGTGTTCGTCCAGTATGGCCATAACTGAGGGTGTAAGACGCGAACACAATTAGCATAAGAGTGTACAGTGGCTTACCCAAGGAAGCCGGAGACAAATCTCCGCTCCGAAGAATAGACTCTCCAAATTTTTTATTAGAAAGCTCTTTTCGCTAGACTACATCGACCAGAATAGGCCAACTGCTCCATCCATCCTTAGGTGCCGGTATAGTAGTTGCATTGCGGTAACGATGCCAAATTGTGGAAGCAAATCCCTGATTTTGCAGATAAATTACAAGTTATCTACTGTCACTGCGTTTGAGATATTATTGAGATCGACTACCTCGTGAAATTCACCAATGAATAGGATCTGCTTTGTGCAATCAACAATGTTGCTAAAGGAAAGTCTGGTCGCAAATACCTTGATTTTCTTACTTTTGCTGACAAGTTCTTGAACTTCTTCAAGTGAAGTAGGTCGAAGAAAGAACTTGGTGGAGAAGGTTAGTATACCTGCCAGTTTCTAATGACAAACTCTGGTGCATCGGATTCTACTTTGCAAGCCAAAGGGTAGAGAGTGGAAGCTCCGATAAGGAAGGAGGTTGATTTAGGAAGGTGCGCTTATACATAGACGATGGACTCTAAGGTAAATTACTGAAAATTGGGGAATAGTCATTGAAACGAGGTGAGATTAATTGGACACTATGGTGCAACCCACTTTAAATAGTCTTTTATCACATGTCAATAAATTATTATATTTAAGGTTGAATAAAAAGAAGTATAATGTCAATAGGTTTTGTAAAACGTCATAATAATTTATCGGAAGCCTTGCTTATGGCTTGCCGCCAGCTTATGGAATGATGATTTATAACTTGGTTTTGGTGGTCTTGTTTATCGCAATTGCCGTATGGCTTTTCAAGAGTAACGAGTACTTAATATTTGAAAAAACGCTATGATTTTGCCTCGATTAATATCACATTTGCTAGAACGTTACAGTTACTTGACAACATTCAAATTTGGACCATCTACACAATTTGAATCACTATTTATAAGAAATAATGGCAACAATTGATCAAACATATTATGATTTTATTGATTTCGGATGTAGTAATGGCGGTTCATTACGATTGGGAATTGAAAAATTTGGTGGTAAGAGGGGATTAGGTATAGACATTGATCCACGCAAGGTGGCTGAAGCTCAGAAAAATGGTTACAATGCAAAGGTGGCCGATGTTACCATGTTGTCTAAAAAAGACCTGTCATCCAGATTTGTACTGATGTCACATTTTCTAGAACATTTACCTGGATACGAACATGCTAAAAAATGTATATGTTCCTCAGTGGAAATTGCGGAAGAATTTGTGTATATACAACAGCCTTATTTTGATGCTGATGGCCAACTTTTTCATCACAAATTGAAATTCTATTGGTCTGACTGGTCAGGTCATAAGTTTCATATGACAGCACTTGATTTTCACAATATTTTGAACCCTCTACTAGAGCAGGAAAAGATTGACCGATTTGTGATCTATGGTGATCAAATAGTAAATTCGAGTGCCAACACTTCAATCCACTCAATTTTTTCTCCAGTGAACCAGCATCATTTTGATGACTCTAAGCATCTAAAGAAGGCTTCGATTGAATTTGATTTTCCTTGTTATCGGCAAATTATCGTACTCATAATAACAGGAAAAAAAACCCTTTTCGACTCACTAAATAAAAAAATTCGTTTCGATCGAGTGATATTTGACAGTCGTGGGGAGTTATCCACAACATTATAGTGTTAGAAGTCGTATTTTCTTGAGAACTCAAGATGGTATACCACTGCACAGAGAGCTTGAAATTATCAAAACTTGAACGAAATACAAGGACTTTGAGAGAGAATCAAATGTCAGAGGCAGAAGAAAAATTAAATCAGCCAAGGGCTTTGCTTGCAGAGGAAGCCTCAGTAATTATTAATGAAATTTCTAAGGGGCTTCACAGTGCACAACAGAAAATTAACACATTGGAAAAGGAAAATGCCATACTGCAAGATAGAGTTGAGGATCTGGTGAAAACAAACAATGAATTAACAAGGATGGTAAATGATCTGGTAACGGAAATCAATGCCGTATTTAGATCGCTAACCTGGAAAATAGGTAATGGCTTCGCGATATTGTACAGAGCAGTAACTGGGAAGATCAACCAACCAATTGCAAGAGATAATCTCCAACATATTAAAAGACGCTATGATTTGCTGCTCGATAAATCGAAGACAGAAAGGGATCAGGCCAAGGGACAGGGTCAATCTACTGGGGCCGCCACTGTGATGACAGATTATCCAGTTGTCAATTTTGATCTATCAATTGATATCGTTATATGTGTCCACAATGCATTGGGAGATGTAATCCATTGTTTGGATTCAATAAGGAGTAATACTAGTTTAGACTATAAATTAGTGATTGTAAATGATGGATCAGACAAAGAGACGTCAGATTTCTTAAATGGTTATTCAAAGCAACATCAGGTACGGCTGTTGGAAAATGAGATTGCAAGAGGATATACCAAGGCAGTAAATCAAGCTTTACGGTTGTGTGATGGTGATTATGTCGTATTATTGAATAGTGACACAGTGGTTCCTAATCAATGGCTTCAAGGATTGATCGAATGTGGTGAAAGTGATCCACGAATAGGGGCCGTGGGAGCTCTGTCAAATGCTGCTAGCTGGCAATCAGTTCCGGACCTATATGCTGGAGGTGATTGGGCCGTTAATGAATTACCGATGGGATTTGGTGTTACGGAAATGAATGAACTGGTATATTTGGTTTCTGAAAAAAGTTTTCCTCGAGTGCCCTTTGTCAACGGGTTTTGTTTTATGCTTAAGAGAGCTGCAATTCTGGCAGTTGGCCAATTTGATGAAGAGCGTTTTCCATTTGGTTATGGTGAGGAAAATGATTATTGTATGAGGCTGAAAGCCGCTGGCTTTGAGTTAGCCATCGCAGATCATGTGTACATTTACCATGCAAAATCTAAAAGTTACACACATACGAGACGAACAGAATTATCCAAACAGGGTAGCGAAGCACTGAAAGATAAACATGGATCTGAACTGGTCAAACAACGAATTGAAGAAATAAAATTGTCTTCAGATTTAGCTCTGGTGAGAGAGAATGTTAGAAGAGCCCTGAAAGGTGACCGATCATTTACGAGCCAGGGTGTGAGTACGAAAATTTTGTTTGTCCTTCCCGCCGGTGGCGTTTCTGGTGGAGTTAATTCAATTCTTCAGGAGGTACGTGGGATGCGAGATTTTGGTGTTCCTGCGGTAGTCATGATTCCTATTAAGTATAGTAAGAAGTATAAGAAGAACTATCGGGATTTTTTCGATGATCCTGCACTGATACAATTCTATCATGATAACGATGAATTGGAAATGGTTGCTACAAGTTTTGAGATGTTGGTGGCCACAACCTGGAACTCCGTAGAAGTGATCCAACCTATCCTTAAGAAGAATCCTTTTATTTTAGGCGCATATTATATCCAAGACTATGAACCACTCTTTTTTGAACCACATACAAGTCACTGGGAAGCAGCTATCGCCTCGTATGAATTGATTCCTAAGATTCTTGCATTTGCAAAAACAGACTGGATTTGTAGAACAGTCGAAACCCGACATCAAATTAAAGTATTTAAGGTGATGCCCAGTTTGGATAAAGATGTTTTCTATGCCGGAAAAGGTTCCGAACATGGCATTATTAGTATTTGTGCCATGATTCGACCTGCATCACCTCGGCGAGGTGCGAGTCGAACCATGCATGTTTTGAAGGAAATTAGAAACCTGTACGGAGAAAAGGTCAAGATAAGCATCTTTGGTAGTGAAGAGACCGATCTTTCTAACTTGGAGTCGGATTTCGAGTTTGAGTCTCATGGCATTTTGACCCGTAAGACAGTTGCTGATTTATTGAGACAATCGAGTATATTTGTCGATTTTTCTTACTATCAGGCTTTCGGTCGAACTGGATTGGAAGCAATGGCATGTGGTTGTGCGGTGATCTTACCAGTGGTTGGAGGTGCCTTAGAATATGCAATCAATGGGGAAAATTCACTGGTAGTCGATACGCTGTCAAATGACGAAATGCTTAATGGATTAAAGCTGCTGATCGATGATCATGAGTTGCGTTGTAGATTGCGAGAAAATGGTTTACGTACGGCATCAACGTATAGTATCCAAAGAGCATCATTATCTGAATTATCTCTTTTTAGATCTGCTCTTTGGAAGGCTCGGCATAGTAAAGACGGAGATAGCTCAACTAGGAAGAATGAGGTTCGGAAGGATATCGGTGCCCATCACAAAGATTTTTTGAGGATTTCTGCATTGCTTACTACGCGCCTCGATGGACATGCGACTGGCTCAGCTCACATCAGGGTGCTCCGACCATTGCTACATGAGAGTCTCAGTAGTCGACTGAAATTAACTGTATGCGATGAGGAAAATTTGTTTACCACCCAATCCGATATTATTCTGATTCAGAGAGACGCAATTAGAAATATTGATTACCTGAATCGATTGATGAAACACTCTCGAACTTCAGGCATTAAGCTGGTATGTGAAATTGATGATGATCTACTTGGATTAGACCAGAGTAAGAGCTATGATAAAGAGAGAATGAGCGCTTTAGCTAATTTGCTTTCCAAAGTAGACAGCATTGTGACAACTACTCAAAAGTTAAAATCAAAATTGGAAAAGTATAATCGTAATGTTGATTGCGTTGAGAATGCATTAGATGAAGGTCTGTGGATCACGAAGTATCAGGCTCAATATGTTTGCCCCCATAATGTGAAGGTTGACGATCAGATCCGCATATTGTATATGGGTACAAAGACACATCAGAAAGATCTGGCCGTTATTGGAGAAGCTCTTGCCAAAATTCGAAGGCAGTATGGTGATCGTGTGGTTCTGGAGGTGATAGGTGGTATACCTACAGGATTTCAGGCTTTTAATTTACCGGTTAACTGCAGAACTCTTGTACCATCGTCAGAGTTATACCCGGATTTCATCAGATGGTTGCGAAAACACAACCATTGGGACTTTGGCGTAATCCCTTTGGACACCAATGAATTTAATAGATGCAAGAGCTACATTAAATTTCTGGACTACTCAGCATTGGGAATTCCATCCATTTGTAGCTCAATTGACCCCTATGAGCAACTGGTGGGAGATGGGAAAAATGGTTTATTGGTTCAAAATACAACGGAGATGTGGTATGGTGCAATTCAGACGCTGATCGAAGAACCAGTTTTGCGGCGTAAACTAGCCAGTCAAGCATTTCATGACTTGATTAGCCATCACATTCTAGCATCCAAATCGGAGGCATTTTATAAAGCTTATAAGACCATTCTACAATATAAATGACTAAGCCACTCAGTCGTCAAAATTTGAATAAGGAGATTAAGTTGTTAAATAAATTGAAATGAAAATCAAAGTTTTCGTTTATAATAGCCAGCCTGTAGAGGCTGTCAGTTGGTGATTTCAGAATGAAGAAAATGGAGGATCGACCTATTTTTGTAATGGGGATGCATCGAAGTGGAACTTCGATGATTTCTGGAATGCTGGAAAAATTGGGATTTTACTGTGGTGATGGCAGCGATCTTATACCTCCGGCAACAGATAATCCACTGGGATTTTGGGAGAGAAAAGACGTAAAAGAATTAAATGATTCCTTGTTAAGAGCTAACAAATTTTCCTGGTGGAAACTAGCTGGGTTTGAAACCGAAACTTTTAACAGCGAATCTCTAATTTCCTTTAGACAACAGGTAACGCGCATTATAGACATACTCAATTCGGGAGGTAGTTGGTTTATAAAGGATCCTAGATTTTGTCTAAATTTCAGTTATTGGGCAGATGGAATTACTAACCCCTTGGTTGTTTTTGTTTACCGAGATCCCACATCGATAGCGATTTCACTGAAAAATAGAAATAATTTTCCAATCACTTTTTCAATTT
>JBGTCB010000946.1:0-3973 GCA_041748995.1 Saprospiraceae bacterium
AGATCATGTACGATATCGGCAGCGTCTTCAATGCCGACGGAGATCCGGATGAGATTGTCTGTGATACCTTGTGACAACCGTATTTCTCTCGGGATATTGATATGGGACATGGTGGCTGGATGCAGGATGAGGGTATCAATATCTCCCAGGGTAGGAGCAAGAATACAAAATTTCAGTTTTCGCATAAATGCGACCGCATCTTCCATCGATCCTTTAATTTCAAAACTTAACATACCACCAAACGATTTCATTTGCGTGCGGGCAAGCATATGGGAAGGATGACCCTCCAATCCGGGATAGTTAACCTGGCTGATACCAGGATGAGCCTGAAGATATTGGGCTACTGCAAGTGCATTTGATGAATGCCGATCCATTCGCAAAGCCAGGGTTTTCATACCATTGTTAACCAGCCAGGCATCCCATGGATTACTATTGGTTCCTGCCAATTTCATGACTGGCCAGATTCTTTCCTGAAGAAGCTTTCCATCCCTTGCTACCAAAGCACCAGCGGTCGAATTACCATGTCCATTCAAGTACTTGGTAGTTGAATGGATAGTAAAGTCAATGCCATAAGCAAGAGGTTGCTGCAGGTAAGGAGTTGGAAAGGTATTGTCGATCGCTGTATAGGCATTGTATTGCTTTGCCAGTGCTGCCAGGCTTTTGAGATCAAAACAGGCCATTGTAGGATTGGCTGGGCATTCACCATAGACCAACTTAATACTTGGGTCACCAGCCAGGTGCTGCTCCACGCTTGTCAGATCAACCAGATCGGTAAAAACGGGCTCAATTCCATTAGGCTTTAAAATTTTCAGAAACTGTTCGGTCGTTCCTCCGTAAAGATTAGGTTGGGTCAGGATTTTATCCCCGCTCTTTAAAAGTCCCAGAATCATTGTAAGAATGGCAGACATTCCCGAGCTGAATAAGATGGCATCGGCTTCAATACCTTCAATGTTATAAGCCTCAAGTTGGGCAATTTTTCGTGCCACTGTATCCACCGTAGGATTTCCAAAGCGGCTGTAGACGTGACCTTTTTCCTGTCCGGTAAAAATTCGAATCCCCTGATCTATGTTTTCAAATTCGAAAGATGAAGTTGCATAGATAGGCAGGATATGCGGTTTGGTGGTTCGATTTTCCTTAATTTCGCGCACACAAACAGTATGGGCACCTAATTCACTTTTCATAGTATGATAAGTTGGATGAATGAGAAATTGAAGATAGTAAATTGAAGCATGCAAGAAGATGACCTCCTGGATGATGATTTGTTTGATCGCCAGATTTATAAAGTTGATCCTGGTCAACAACCACTCCGTATCGATAAGTTTTTGATGGATCGTTTATGGAATGTCTCCCGAAGTAAAATCCAAAATGGGATTACGTCGGGAGCGGTTAAAGTCAATGATATGCCGGTCAAGTCGAATTACAAAGTTCGACCGGGAGATGAAATTGCTGTATTGGTCCCCCATGCGGCTTCCGAGGTTACTAAACTGACCGGTGAAAACATACCCCTTGAGATAATTTATGAAGACGAAGATCTGCTGGTGGTCAATAAAATGGCAGGAATGGTTGTACACCCCGGAGTAGGAAACCATGACGGTACCCTGGTGAATGCTCTTATCTATCATCTGGAAAATCAGGTCCTGCCTGTTCTAAAGGGCAACCCTGATGACAGGCCGGGATTGGTACATCGTATAGATAAAAATACCTCGGGATTGCTGGTCATCGCTAAAAATGAATTCACGCTAGGTCATCTCGCCCGTCAGTTTTATGAACACACCTCCGAAAGGACCTACCTCGCATTGGTTTGGGGTCAACCTGACTCATCTTCAGGTACGATCAGTAGTTACATCGGACGGGATCCGAAAGACAGGACAAGACATCGCGTTTTTGACGAGGGAGAGTCTGGCAAACTGGCCGTAACCCATTACAACACTGTGGAACCTATGTATTATGTCAGCCTGATGGAATGTAAGCTTGAGACCGGCAGGACGCATCAGATACGGGTGCATCTGAGTCGAATGGGACATCCATTGTTTGGAGATGATAAATATGGAGGGGATCAGATCATGAAAGGTACCGTTTTTCAAAGATACCGTCAGTTTGTAACGAACTGTTTTTCCATGATGCCCTACCAGGCTCTTCATGCTCAAACACTCGGATTTGAACACCCCAGGACCCGGAAAAGACTGATTTTTTCAGCCCCACCTCCATTAGCTTTTGAACAGGTGGTTAACAAGTGGCGTCTCTATGTGCATACCCGAAAAGAAGACCTGATTACGGATGGAAATTAAGGAAGCACTAGTCAAATTAGGGGAATGGATAGGTGCTAATGACAATGAACTCCGGTCGGTAATTATCCAGGCAAAAGAAAAGAACGTCTGGTTTACGACACCCCATATCGAGGTTGCTCTATTGGCTATCCGTGACAACTTCCTGGAGGAAGAGAAACTCAGTACCTGGTTGTCGCATTATCAATTGCCGTTCAAAAATTTATCCCCATCCCGTGTAGGACTGATTATGGCCGGTAACATTCCACTCGTAGGTTTTCACGATCTGCTCTGTGTACTTTGTTGTGGTCACTTTGCCCTGGTAAAACTTTCAGACAAAGACGATCAGTTAATTCCGGCTCTGGTGAAAAAGATGGGTACCTGGTATCCGGAGATCTTTCAACGGGTGTTTTTTATGGACCGGATGTCTGACTTTCAGATAGTCATTGCAACCGGAAGCAATTTGTCTTCCAGATATTTCATGAAATATTTCGCTGATTATCCCCATATCATCAGAAGGAACAGAAATGCAGTCGCCATTTTAACAGGTACAGAGGCTGAAGAGGAATTGAGATTACTGGCAAGAGATATTTTCAGTTATTTTGGAATGGGCTGCCGGAATGTATCCAAAATATATGTGCCAGTTGGATATAACTTCATTAAGTTGCTCGGGGTGCTAAATGAATATCGAGAGCTGGCTGATCATTCCAAGTATCGAAACAATTATGAGTATCACCTGGCTACTTGCATCATTAACCGCGAACAGTATATGAGCAATGAATGTATTATTTTATTGGAAAATAAATCCATCGCATCCAGGGTATCGGTATTGCACTATGAGATTTATGATAGTGCTGCAACATTGACCGAAAGTCTCAAAAGCCATCGGGAAGAAATCCAATGCATAGTGAGTCAAAACCCCCTGCAAGATATCGAGACAGTAGCCTTTGGCAGCACTCAACAACCTCGGTTAATTGACTATGCGGATGGAGTCGATACGATGCAATTTCTATTATCTCTGAGTACCATCAGAGAGGACCATTGAGATAAGACTTGCTAAAGGGCACCCCGAAAGTGACAAGAAGAGAAATAGCTGAGGAAATATCAAAACGGTTGGATCATTACTTTCCTGATCCACCTATTCCATTGGACCATAAGGATCCTTACACTCTTCTAATAGCGGTATTGTTATCGGCTCAATGCACAGATGACCGGGTAAATAAGATTACTCCTCTCTTATTTGAGAAAGCAGATAATCCGTGGGAAATGGCGGAATTGGGTTTAGAAACGATCAGGGAGATCATTAAACCTTGTGGTTTGTCACCCATGAAATCGAAGGGAATTTATGGATTGTCAAAAATCCTGATCGAAAAATATGAAGGAGCAGTACCGGCCGATTTGCTTTTGCTGGAAGAATTACCTGGGGTAGGGCACAAGACGGCATCAGTGGTGATGTGTCAGGCTTTTGGCAAACCTGCTTTTCCTGTAGATACGCACATACACCGGTTAGCCTGGCGTTGGAAGCTAAGCACGGGCAAGAATGTGGAAAAGACGGAAAAAGATTTAAAAAAACTTTTCCTGGTCGATACCTGGAATAAATTGCATCTTCAGATAATCTATTTCGGTAGAAAGTTCTGTCCGGCCAGAGCGCATAATCCCTATGTGTGTCCTATATGCAAAGATTTTGGACGTAAATCATTATTTGTACA
>JBGTCB010000947.1:0-5120 GCA_041748995.1 Saprospiraceae bacterium
CTGAATTATCCCACGAGTACTCTGGTCACTTATGGAATGGATGTAGGACTACCGGAGGGACAAATGGGGAATTCAGAGGTAGGTCATTTAAATATTGGGGCTGGAAGAGTTGTCTATCAGCAGCTCGCCAGAATAAATAAAGCTGTTCAGGATGGTGAATTGGCTCATAATGAAACTTTAATCTATGAAGTAGATCGTGCCATTTCAGAAGGTCGGACCATTCATTTGTTTGGATTGCTATCCGATGGAGGTGTTCATTCCCACATCGACCATTTAAAGGCCTTGGTTATGATCCTTGAAGACCGGGGTGCCAAAGATGTATTGCTTCATGCTTTTATGGATGGCAGAGATACGGCACCCACTGGTGGTCAGGAATACCTGCATGATCTACAGAGATACCTCGTGGGTAAACACACCCGGATTGCCTCGATAGTAGGTCGTTACTATGCGATGGACCGGGATCAAAGATGGGAACGGGTAAAAGTTGCCTATGACCTTTTAGTGCATGGTATTGGTGTATTGAGTGATGATCTGGAAAAAAGTATCCTTGAAAGCTATGAGCAGGGAATTACAGATGAATTCATTCTTCCCATTTCGAAGAGAGGATCGGATGGCAAACCATTGGGCACTATGAAGGATGGAGATCTCCTGATTTGTTTCAACTTTCGTACGGATAGACCTCGGGAAATCAGCAAAGTCCTTACTCAGGCAGATATGCCCGGGTATCAGATGTACAAACTTACCGTACCATACCTGACGATGACCCGATATGACGACAGCTTCACAAATGTGAAAGTGCTTTTTGAGAATGACGATCTCATCAATACCATGGGTGAAATCGTGTCCAGAGCTCACAAGACACAGTTGAGAATCGCAGAAACTGAAAAATATCCCCACGTTACTTTCTTCTTCTCAGGTGGGAGAGAGCAACCATTTGACAACGAAGACCGGATCATGATTCCTTCCCCCAAAGTATCAACGTATGACTTGATGCCCCAAATGAGTGCTTACCAGTTAACGGAGGCACTCATTAATCATGTAAATGAAAAAATGCCGGATTTCATCTGCCTCAATTTCGCCAATACCGACATGGTAGGGCATACCGGTGATTTTACGGCCGCAATGCGAGCTGCTGAATCAGTTGACGATTGTATGTCAAAAATTGTACCCACGCTATTGGCCCACAAGTACCAGATTATCGTGATCGCAGATCACGGTAATGCGGATTATATGATCAATGATGACGGTTCGCCCAATACTGCCCATACAAAAAATCCGGTACCCTGTGTCTATATCAGTAGCCAACCAGGTACGGTAAAAATTACAAACGGCACTCTTGCCGATATTGCACCCACTCTACTGCATTTGATGGGTATCGAAACTCCGACAGAAATGACGGGGCAAGTCCTGATCCAAAAACAATGAAGATCTGTCCCTTACATTGTTATTCCATTCTAATCTGCCTGGTCATAGCTTGTTCTCCTACTGAGGACAGGGAAAATACCCGGCTACCATATTTTGACTTGTCCGGTTATATACGTGAGATAAGCAGAGATAGTCAGCATTATCGGGTAGAAAAATCAATTTCCATAAATGGTATTGTCGAAACTCAGAAAATAGATAACTATCCCTTGTGGAAAGATATTGAGGATTTTGATGCATATGATATCAACAGACCGGCTCTATTTGACAAATACCGCATAGACACAACCCAGACAGGTAATCTGCGGGAAATCACTTATCATCCTCTTGATGATCAATTAAAAGTTACATTGTTAAAGGTGTCATACCAAGAGGATGATTTAACTTCTATTCAAGTCAAAACGGCTACTAAAAGTTTCCTGGATGATGTACAACTAACTATTAACTGGAAACCAAGGGAAGGATATTCTCTAAGTAGGCAGAGTGACAAAGTGTTGGGTAAAAAATCGTCACATTTAGTCGACGTAGAAATTCTTAATTAGAATTTTCAAAATAAATCACCATTTCTGGGTACAAAAATATCTTATTTAATAAATAAGAATAATATTCGGTCCGCCATTGATTATCAATCTCTCCTGGGCAGAACATCACTCTATTCCCAGAATCCAACTGCTTTTCCAATCAAAAATCAAGAATATTGTGGGGTGTCAAATTACCTCTATTGCAGACGTATTTCCGGGTTCTTTGACCATTCCCGGGAGGTCCAGTCAGGTTGAACGTAACAAAGCAACTATATTCTTCCCTTTAAGTACCCATCAGCATAATATTCTCTTATTCAAGATTCAATCATAATAATATACGGATAAACAACTGTTGATCTATATTTAATTCCAAATCCGTAAATACTATAATTCCTTAATTTTCAAGTAGTTAGATAATCTATGGTTAACAAAAGCTGGGAAAGACCTCCTTGCTTGTCATGTCATTCTGGTCATACCTTTACCATCGTAAACAATGATCATTGAAGAATTTAGAAAACAGTTTAAAACTTAAAATTTAATTAACAAATAAAGTATACCCGAAAGAAACTACCCAAATACATTTGCCTTATTTAATTCACCAAAATCAATTAACTATGAAAACGAATTTAATTAAATTACTAGCGACAGTTATTATGTTGCCCTTAGCTGTTGCAAGTTTCGGATCAGATGGAGATCCAACATCTATCAAAGAACATTTGGAAAATGTTCGATCTCAAATTACTGAATTTATCGACAATCCGGACCTTACCGGAACCGATATCAGAGAAGCGGATGCGACCCTACATTTTGTTATAAATAAAGAAAGTGAACTTGTTGTGGTCTATGTAGATTCTCAGGAAACATTTGTTGTCAACTTTTTAAAAGAACGATTACACTATAAAAAGCTGGAAAACAATTTACTGAGAGGACCCTATTCAATGAAGATTAAGATCAAAAACGGTAGTCAGTCTTAGAAAATTTCCTTCCCTTAAAAATTGGCAGTAGAGAGCCGGCACCTACTCTGGGTGCCGGCACATTTACCCTCTTTTTAACCGGAACTGTAAATAATAAATTGAAGATTTTTTCACTAAAAAATATGCATTAATTCTGCAAAAGATTTCCTTCCCTTAAAAATGGCAGTAGAGAGCCGGTGCCGATCCTTGGTGCCGGCACATTTTACCACTCCGTTTTTAATAAAGAACTGCAAATAATAAATATGGAAAATACTTTCACCAAAAAACATACACTAATCCTGCAAAAGATTTCCTACCCTTAAAAATGGCAGTAGAGAACCGGTGCCGATCCTTGGCGCCGGCACATTTTACCACCCCCTTTTAATAAAGAACTGGAAATAATAAATATGGAAAATACCTTCACCAAAAAACATACACTAATCCTGCAAAAGATTTCCTTCCCTTAAAAATGGCAGTAGAGAGCCGGTGCCGATCCTTGGCGCCGGCACATTTTAATAGATGACATCATATAATTTTCCGCACCGATCATTCCATTAATTCATATAACCATCTACTTCAGATCTCAACTTAGGAACCCTTTTGTTCATTATTTTAAACCAGAGAGGCGGAATCATGGCCAGAACGATACTACCCGGATATCCGGTAGGTAATTGAGGACTTTCTTCTATATGTAACAGAAGCTGATATTTCTTACTTGCCTTATAATGGTGATCTGCATGCCGGGTTAGCTCATAAAGAAAGATCCTTCCTAAAATATTGTCTGAATTCCAGGAATGCTTCATCGTTACTTTTTCGTATTGGCCTCGCTGATCCCGGTTCCGTATCAGTCCGTAATGTTCTATATAGTTAATAGATTCCAATAATAAAAAACCAATGACCGCAATAATCAAAGCGACCAGAAAACCGGTCCAGCCAAAAAAGTACAGGATTGTTATTATATATATTGTCTGCATAGCGACAAATTGAAACATTTGATTATGGGCCGAATAAACCGGCTGAGCTGATTTATGCAACCTTGAGACCTCAAGGCGCCAGGCACTTCGTAAACTACCAAGAGTAGATCGGATCCAAAACCTATACAGCGATTCACCATATCGGGCGGTAGCAGGATCTTCATAGGTGGCCACATATCGATGATGACCTCTATTATGCTCAATAAAAAAATGCTGATAAAGTGCAGGTAATAATAAAAGTTTCGACATCCATTGTTCAAACTTGTTTTTGCGATGGCCTAACTCATGAGCAACATTGATACCGGCAGCACCGATAAATATTCCAACTCCTATGATCATACCCACCATTTCAACCATTGTCAGGGTATTCTC
Source organism: Saprospiraceae bacterium (assembly GCA_041748995.1). Taxonomy (GTDB): domain Bacteria; phylum Bacteroidota; class Bacteroidia; order Chitinophagales; family Saprospiraceae; genus JABDMH01. The sequence goes on from JBGTCB010000947.1 coordinate 4,243, forward strand.
TGTAATACGATATAGAAGAAACACGATGAGGCCGTATACAATGGGAAGATTCAGATAGAGCAACCAATCAAAAAAAGGATGCGTACCCCGATTCTCCTCCCATTCGATGTTCTTACAGGTATGATGATTTGGGAATACCAAATCGCCGACAGGAACGAGCAAAAATGCAAAGATAAGAGCGCTGAAAGACCAATAGCCACCTAGTTCTATTCCAACAAAGGCCAGAAAAGGACCAACATAAGCCAATAGATATTTACAATCACTTGTTTGCATGACTAATGTAAAAATACCGAATCATCTGGCTATTCCTATATTTGTGAACAAACTTTAGGCACCTATGCTAATTTCAACAACGAATGATTTACCCGGTTATGATATTATAGAGGCAATAGACATTGCCCGGGGCAGTACAGTGAGGGCAAGAAATATTGGCCGGGATATCTCGGCTGTTTTCAAAAGTGTCGTTGGAGGCGAGATCCGGGAATACACACAACTGATGGCAGAAGCAAGAGAGCAAGCATTGGAGCGCATGATCGCGGACGCCGAAAGACTGGACGCAGATGCAGTCGTGAACGTGCGTTTTACAACCTCAATGGTGTTAAAGGGATCTTCTGAAATATTGGCATATGGCACAGCGGTCAAAGTGCTTAGAAAGTAACCTCACTCAATCATGGTAGCTAACACAAAAAGCATCGTCAATCGCAAAGCCAAATTTGAATATAACTTTATAGATACCTATCAAGCCGGTATTATTCTGGTAGGCGCAGAAGTCAAGTCACTCAGGGAAGGAAATGCCAATCTTGGCGATGCATACTGCTTTTTTAGAAAAGGTGAGCTTTATATTAAAGGTTTCTACATCGCAGAATATAAGATGGCCC
>JBGTCB010000948.1:0-3885 GCA_041748995.1 Saprospiraceae bacterium
TTTCAAATGGATTTGGATTTTATTTTAAACTGGATACCGGTTATTATTATGTTCTTTACTGTCGTAGGATTAACGGTTTTAATAGGATTGCTGAATAGCCGGGAAATTATCAATAAATCACCTTTAGAGGTATTACGAAAAGAAGTTGGCTAGTAATTTCCTGCTCAGCCGTGTCGCACCTCAAAGGGGTGACATCGCTTCCAATATGATTATATGATTAAACTAAGTAAACTTGTAAACCCAGGAATTTACAGTCTTATTCATCTTCTTCTTCCTGATAATCCAGGCTGTTTTTCCTTACTTTTCCCGACTTCTTTATCTTTTTCTTCCTTTCCGGTTTTACGGTAGGATATTGATTAAAGTAGGTTTTAGTTGCATGTTTTAGTAGTTCCTTTGAAACTTCGTAGACGGTCTCTGAGCTGGATGGTTTTTCATCATTGTGTCGCCAATATATCTGACCATAGCGACTACGCAGGGAAAGTGAAACACTGATATTGGATTCGTTGTTTAATCTTCCGTTCATTAGTCCTGCCATCAAGGCATTACCCGGAGCCAATTGATCAACACTGGTCGTAATAATGCCATCGACACCTAACCATTCTGATATTTCTCTGACACTAAGAGATATTTTTTCAGAACTGTTCTCTTCAAGTTTTTTAAGGAGGTCGTTCGTTTCCTTCAAATCCAGTAAATAAGAGCGATCGAGTTCATATGCCTTCATCTCCCGCAGGAAATAGCGGTAGATATCCCGTTGTAAAATATAACCCTCTCTTTCTATACCTAGTTGTTGACTCTCTGCTCGGTCCTCAACGTCATGCAATCTACCCAGATGAATCACTTCCACCGGTAAGATAGCTATCGAACCCATTTCGATAACTTTCTTTTTATCTCTGCTAACTGTATTGGAAAAAGAGCAACTGCCGACCAAAATCGCTATTACGCCCAAGAGGCAGTACGGGGTGTGGTAAGGCACTTTCATGGTTTGTCGACTAGCAATTTAAGTAAATATATTTGAAGTTTTGTGAAAAAATACGGGCAAATATGAATTGAAGTGGTATAATAAGCGACTGGAATGTCCTCCGAGAGACCAACTGAACCTTGTTGCATTAGCGCTAAAGGATATCGGTCAGCAAAATTCCATCCGGAGGGACTTCACAGAGTTGACCGGAAACTCTAAAAATTATTATTTTTAATCATAAAGTGAGGAACACAAATGGTGAATCTATTAGGCAATGCCAGGCAGAATAACAGTTTTGATGCAATCGTAATTGGTTCTGGTATGAGTGGTGGATGGGCAGCCAAGGAATTATGTGAAAAGGGATTGAAAACTCTTGTACTGGAAAGAGGGCGGATGGTAAAACATGGTGATTATCCGACGGCAAATAACGATCCATGGGATTTGGAACATCGGGGTGCCTTAATCACCGCGGATCAACTAAGACAGGAAAAGCAGCGTCGTTCCGGTTTTGTCGATGAAAATGGCCGTCACTTTTTTGTGGATGATGTGAATCATCCTTATCAGGAGAAGAGAAGATTTGATTGGATCAGAGGATATCAGGTAGGGGGTAGGTCCCTGATTTGGGGAAGGCATTGTTATCGCTGGAGTGATCTGGATTTTGAAGCCAATGCCAGGGAAGGCATTGCGATCGACTGGCCTATTCGATATCGTGACATCGAACCGTGGTATTCCTATGTTGAAAAGTTTGTGGGAGTGAGTGGTGAAAAACTTGGTCTCTCTCATTTGCCCGATGGTGAATTTCTGAAACCTATGGAGCTTAATTGCCTGGAGGTTCATGCCCGGGATCAAATTCAATCCAAATTCTCCGATCGTTATATCACTATCGGAAGGGTTGCCCATGTGACAGAACCTTTCAATGGCAGGGGGACTTGTCAATATCGAAACCGTTGTTCACGCGGTTGCCCGTTTGGAGCCTATTTTAGCAGTAATGCTGTGACATTGCCGGCTGCTGAAAAAACAGGAAATCTGACTATTCGACCTCATTCGATTGTAAGTGAAATCATTTACGACGATCAAATGAAAAGGGCTTCGGGTGTTCGGGTCATTGATGAAGTCACGAAGGAAGTGCTCGACTATTATGCTACGATCATTTTCTGTAATGCCTCCGCTATGGGAACTACTGCAATTCTACTACAAAGTAAATCAACGCGTTTTCCCAACGGCCTGGGAAATGACAGTGGTGAATTGGGCCATAATATCATGGATCACCATTATTTTGCAGGTGCCATGGGCAGGCATGATGGATTTAGAGATAAATATTACAGTGGCAGAAGACCTACCGGAATCTACATACCCAAATTCCGGAATATTAATCAACGGACTAAAACAGTTGCATTCCTCAGAGGTTATGGTTATCAGGGAGGTGCCGGCAGGGAAGGTTGGAGCGCCGGAATTAATGATGCAGATTTTGGAGGTGAGTTCAAAGACAAGCTTATGGAGCCTGGATCGTGGAATATGTTTATCAACGGTTTCGGCGAAGTTTTGCCCGAGCATAGTAATAAGGTGACACTAGACTATCAGAATACCGATCAGTGGGGATTACCTACATTGGTATTTGATGCTGATTTCGGGGAAAATGAACTGGCCATGAGACCCTACATGCAACGTGATGCCGTTGAAATGCTTGAAGCAGCGGGAATTAAAGACATCATAACTTTTGATGAAATTGGAGGACTTGGAAAAGGTGTGCATGAAATGGGTACTGCCCGGATGGGAGATGATCCTAAAACTTCCGTTTTAAATAAATATAATCAGATGCATGCAGTGAAAAATCTTTTTGTTTCTGATGGTGCCTGTATGACGTCTTCAGCCTGTGTCAATCCTTCCATTACTTACATGGCGCTCACCGCCAGAGCAGTTGACTACGCCGTCAAGGAATTGAATAAACAAAATATCTGAGTCTTATGAAACGAAGGGAAGTGATTCATCGACTGAGTCTGGGGTTGGGAGTCTCCATCTCCGTACCAACTTTAATGTTGATGTTGGAATCCTGCAACAATGCAACTTCGGATGGAGAAAGTCTTACTACATTTCTCAATCCATCTCAATCAGCCCTGGTAAGAGATCTGGCGGAGATGATACTTCCAGCGACAGATACTCCTGGAGCCGGAGATTTAAAACTGCACTTGTTTGTTGATAAGATGATTGATGCCATCTATGATCAGGGAGGTAAAGAAAAAATAACGAAAGGAGCAGTAGATTTCCAGGATCGCTGCAGGGCTCTTTACAACAAGGAATTTTCACAATGCACGGATTTACAAAAAAAGGAATTTTTGCTAAATCAGGAGAAACAATCTCCTCCGATACGGGCCAGTGTCTGGGGAAATCCTGTGGGCCCGAAATCTGATCCGGATTTTTACCGGCAAATTAAATCGTTGTTATTATTAGGTTATTTTTCATCTGAAGAAATCGGGAAAAATCTACTTCACTACGACCCGGTGCCCGGTAAATTTGAAAGTTGCATTGACCTTCCAACCGGTCGGAAGATTGATGCACTCTGACCATTGTTTCTCAGAAACATTCCTTCGGTCTGATAAAAATCCAAATGAATGTTAGATCGAAAACATTTTCGACAAGACAGCAAACTGGTTGTTGACTGGATCGATCAATACTTGAAAGAAATACAAAAACATCCAGTCAAGTCACAAGTTAAACCAGGTGATATTAAATCGAAAATTCCGGTTAGGATGCCCGATAAAGGTGAGGATCTTTCAGAGATCATGAAAGATTTTGAAAAGCTAATCCTTCCTGGGATAACCCATTGGCAACACCCTAATTTTCATGCTTATTTCAGTGCCAATAGTTCGACCGAAAGCATTCTTGGTGAAATGCTTACTGCCGCTCTGGGTGTGCAGGGTATGATTTGG
>JBGTCB010000949.1:0-6869 GCA_041748995.1 Saprospiraceae bacterium
CAAAAGGTTTCAACCCTCCCAATGGCATGCTTTCCGTGAGGGATTTCTTTGTCACCACGTGTGCGGAGGTTGACTTTATAATTCTTTGTTTTAGATTCTCCGATAATTTATAAGGTTCTGATTTCTCCAGGCTTTGATCAATTTGGCTAACTAATTCAAAATATGCCCGGAGGTTAGCATTGTTTTCGAACCGATGGAACAAATCAGAGATTTCCTGATCAGAAGCTTGACCGTCAATATATTTCCAGATCAACCGTTCATCATCTCTTTGTACCATCATCAAAAGAGTTTTTTGATTTTGTCAAAATTTCGGCTAAGAGTTTCCTGGCTCTGAATAGCTTGATTTTTACATTCGATTCACTTAATCCACTGATATGACTGACTTCCTTAATATTCTTTCCTTCCATGTAATATAAAATAGTCAAAGCCGATTGATCAGCAGGCAACCGGGCAATCGCCTCGTTTATCCATTTTGTTTGTTCATTTTCTTCCAATGCTTCCTGGGCATCCTTCTGGACCACAACCGGCTGCAGGTTTTCCGGTATAGCTTCAAAAGACACCACATTCTTTTTCGTTTTTCGGGAATAATCGATGGCGGTATGATAAGCAATCCGATAAACCCATGTTTTCATGCCCGAGTCCCCCCTGAATTTGTCCAGGTTTCTATAAACCTTTAGAAATGCATCTTGTGTGGCTTCTTCTGCAAGCTTTTCATCGACCAGTATTCTTTTACATATCGTCATTACAAAATCACCATATGCATCAATGATATGATTGAAATCATGAGATTGCTCCCCAACCGGCTGACTTAGCAATTGCCCCAAAGCCACATTCGAGCTTTACGACCTTTGACGCAAGTAACCCTTTGCTGGTTACAAAAAAAAGATTTCTATCCTTTGTAACCGTCACTCCGGTAATCGCGTCAAAGGGCTAAATATTATTCAATTTTCTAAAAATAATATAATATGGATGGTGCTGCCGTTCTAATTCCACTTGTTGGTTCAATTTCATTCTTTGGTTGCCTGGGATTTATCGCTTATCTTTTTTTCAAATCAAGACATAAGGAAAGGATGGCCCTGATTGAAACCGGTCAGGACGCTTCCTTGTTTCAAAGAGCAAAGGGTATTCACAGTAATTTGAAATGGGGTTATCTGGGCATTGGGGTCGGGCTGGCTTTACTAAGTGGTCATTTCCTGGAAGAATACACCACAATGGATGATGGAGCAGGATATTTTCCGATGATCTTTCTGCTTGGTGGCCTGGCTTTAATTATCTACTATAATCGCGCCAAGGATGATGGTCTGGAAATCTAAATCGGTTGCGCCGTTTAATATTCAAAAGTGCCTACAGTACTTTCAATGGTTACCCGGTTTTCTGCGGATTCCCGCACTTCACCAATGATCTGAGCACGGATATTGAATGAATCTGCAATCTCTATAAGGTGACCGGCAACTTCGGGATCAACGTACAATTCCATCCGGTGACCCATATTAAAAACCTGATACATTTCTTTCCAGGAAGTTTTTGAGGCATCCTGGATAAGTCGAAAAACCAGAGGAATATCCATCAGGTTGTTTTTTATCACCTGCTTGTTACGAACAAATTTAGATACTTTAGTCTGACCACCACCTGTGCAATGTATGACACCATGGATGTCACTCCGGTGGGCCAGGTACATTTGCTTCAGTACAGGAATAAAAGTGCGGGTTGGTGAAAGTAAAAGTGTACCTATATCAAGATCAGGTAAATCAGGTACCGGATCCGTCAACAGGTACGGTCCAGTAAAGACCACATCCGCAGGTGTATGATGATCATAACTGTCGGGAAAATGCTCAACATAATACTTCGACAAAACATCATGCCTGGCAGCGGTAAGTCCATTGCTACCAATACCACTATTATATGTATCCTCGTAAATAGCCTGTCCGTCTGAGGCAAGTGCAACGATGACATCTCCGGATCGGATATCATTGATGATGAGGTCTTCCCGTTTCATTCGGGCAAAGGTGGTAAAACCAACATCGAGAGTACGGACTATGTCTCCAACATCGGCAGTTTCGCCTCCTGCCAAAAAGACCTCAATCCCATGTTGAGCCAGCTTTTCTATGAAATCGGAAGTACCCTCAATGAGCGAGCTGATCACCTCACCTGGAATCAGATTCTTATTCCGCCCAATGGTTGAAGACAGAATAATATGGTCGACACAACCCACACAAGCCATATCGTCCAGATTCATGACCAGAGCATCCTGTACGATATTGCGCCAAACCCCCTGGGAGCCAGTTTGTCTCCAATAAAGATACGCCAGACTTGTTTTCGTACCTGCCGTATCAGCATGCATAATATTGCAGTAGCCGGCATCTCCACCAGTGATATCTGGCAGGATTTTGCAGAATGCCATCGGATATAACCCCTTATCCAAATCCTTAATAGCAGCATGGACATCGTCTTTCGTAGCCGAAACACCCCTGCGTTCGTATTTTGATGATGAGTTCATGATGGTTTAAAGGTACGAAAGTACTACCTGTGCCTCATATTTATATATAGATGATTGTAATATTTTACCTGAGGTATCATTAAGCGGGGAGGGTAAATAATTGAACATTTCTTTCTATTTTTGCATTTATTTATATTTAGTCTAATTTAGCTCAATGAAGGACAAAGTACGGGTAGTGGTCGCAGATGCTCAGGTACTTTGCCGTGTCGGCCTTTGCCAGGTGTTAAAAACTGAGGAGCAAATTGTGGTCATCGGAGAGGCGCACAATGCCGATTCTCTCCTGAGTATCACTGTTGAAGAGAAACCCGATGTCATCATTATTGACTACAATCAACCGGGATTTTTTGATGCACGAATTGCCGGACAAGTCAAAGAAATTTCCCCCAGTACTGAAATTCTTGTGATTAGCTCAGATGATCGGAAGGATAGAATTTACCAGGTTTTGGAAGATGGCGTCAATTCTTTTCTGACTAAACAGTGTGATCAGGAGGAAATTATCGATGCGATCCGGGCTACCGCGAAGGGAGAAAAGTTTTACTGTCATAAAATCCTCGACCTGATCATTGAACGATCATTCCCTTCAAAATCTGAAGATTGCACAGCGACTCCTCTTAGTATGCGGGAAAAGGAGATTCTCACTTTGGTGGCAAAGGGCAAGATTGCCAAGGAGATCGCATCCGAACTCCATATTAGTCCGCATACCATTTATACTCACCGTAAAAACATTCTCCGGAAGCTCAAATTGACATCTCCTACCGAAATGATCGTATATGCTCTCGAACATGGTCTGATTGAACTGGATCAGTAGGATCTTTCCCAAGAGAACGGGACCATTCTAACTGACTTCCAACAAACTGGTATGTGAAAAACTTCGGAAGTCTACCGGACTGACGTTGGAAATACCCTGTTCTTCCATATAAACACCATAGATTACATTGACTGCAGCCATAGTGAGTTTGTTATGGGTAACGATAATAAACTGGCTGCGGGAACTGAAGTTTCGAATGATTTTATTGAATTTTTCAATATTGCTATCATCCAAAGGAGCATCCACCTCATCAAAAATGCAAAACGGTGCAGGCTTTAAAAGATACAAGCCAAATAAAAGCGCGATCGCTGTCAATGTTTTTTCTCCTCCGGACAACTGACTAAGTGCTTTAGGTCTTTTGCCTTTTGGTTTGGCAATAATTTCAATGGCGGAAGTCAAAGGAGATTCAGGTTCCAGTAAGATCAGGTCGCAGGTGTCGTCTTCTGTAAAAAGACTTCTGAAAACTTCGATAAAGTTTTCTCTCACCTGTGAGAAGGCCGTCATAAACATGGTTGTAGCCTTTTCTTCAATCTCCTTAATCGTCTCCATCAAAGAATCCCTGGCTTCTACAATGTCGTCGCGTTGGGTGGTGATTGCTTCATAGCGCTCGTGCATTTCATCATAGGCCTCTACCGCCATAGGGTTGATCTCCCCATAATTTTGTATCCGATAGCGGAGTCTTTCAACTTTTTCGTCTAATTCAGACAAATCGACCTCTTCTTCAGGTTGGTGTTGTTTCAGGACTTCGCTGAGATCGATGTCGAATTCGATTTTGAGTCTTTCACCGACATTACTCATTTTAAACTTGACCTCCGTGAAAGAATCTTTGAGATCATTTATTAGCTGCTGCTGATCATTCTGTTGTTTGTGGGTAGCTCTTATCTGATCTTCGATCCGGGAGATTTCACCCCGGGCTTCATAGTATGACTGTTCTAATCCTGAAAGGTCAGACTCCCTTGATTTCCGTACTTCATAATACTCCTGAAGGGCTGCATCCAGATCATGCCAGCGCTGAACCAACTCTTGTTGCTCTACTTCCGTATCGCTCAACAGTTCAGCATCATTTTGAAGCTGTTGGTTGAGGTCCTGGATTTGATGCTGGTTAAAACTTTGTTCCTTTTCAATAGACTGCCGGGTACTTTGCAGCTTTATCAATTCAATGTTTTTGAGATTGACAAAAGCATTCTGATCGGCTAACTGTGTGGCAATTGCAGTATAGTTATTGTCGGCAGAAACCATTTCTGCATGTTCAAATTCAACCTCTGACCGGATTTTTTCGATTTGTTCTTTTAGATCAGTAGCCTCTTCTGCCAGTTTGTCCAATGACAATTGCAGATCACCAATCGATTGATCCGACCCGGACTGCAAATCCTGAAAATGTTCCTGCCTGCTCCTGAGGTAGACTTCTTCCCTCTTGAGTTCTTCAAATTTCTTTCTTTCGAGATCCAGTTCCTGAGAATCTTCCGCTTCCTCCAGATCAGCAAGAAGATCATTGATTTCATCGAGTTTTTCTTCTTTCTTATCAGCTCTCAACTGAAGGTCCTTCAGTATTTCTTCCAGTTTCTTCAGGTACTTCTTACGTCCCAGTTTTTTACCCTCGAATAACCCCACGGATCCCCCGGAAATACTAAGTTTTCTTTTTACAAACTGCCCGTCTGCCGAAAGCAGTGTAATGTTGTTATCCAGAAGGTCCTCTTCGATACCGGATGAATCATCTACGATAAAAACATTATGGAGAAGGGCATATACGACAGGTTTGTATTTATCTTCCACCTCTACCACTCCGACAGCCAGGTGGGCATTTTCAAGGTAGGCTGGAGCTGCCAGGGCATCTCTGAAGGCCTCCAGGATGAAAAAATTGGCCCTACCCTTTTGGGCATTGGATAATAATCTGATGGCTGCAGCAGCTTCTTCCAGGGTATCAACCACATAGTGATTGAGATAAGGTTCCAGGTAATTTTCGATTACGACACGGTAATGTTCGGGACAATAAATCAGGTCGGACAACAAGGGTACATTCGTTGCCCACTTAACAGATTTGTTGAGAAACTTTATACTATCAGGAAAACCTTCAAGTTTATCAACCAAACTTTTGATTAAATCATATTCGTGTTGTTTAGCATCTCGCTGCCGGTTAAGATCATTTAGAGCCCGGTTGAGTTGATCTTCCTGGGTTTCAAGCTCTCCCTTCCGTGTCTGACGCTGCAATTCTTCCTTCTCGAGCTTTTCGATCAGATCACTTTGTTCCAGTAGCCGTAGACTCAATGCAGTGAGTGATTTCTCGATCTGGCGGTATTCTTCACTGCGGCTACTGATCTGTTCCTTTAACTTTTCGATCTCCCGATGGGTACTATGGGTATTGGTTTCATTGACAACCACCCGCTTTTCCATGACCACCAGCTCCGTTTGTTTTGCCTGGTGGCCCTTCATGATCTGATCAAGAGCATCTTTGGTATCTCCATGCCCGGATCTGATTCTCTCAAGTTCCGTTTTGGCGGCTTCCAATTCAGATTGCACCTCAGTTTCCGCCAGCATGACCTCAGTTTGTTCCTGATGATATTTACTGAGAGAGTCCTGAAGCCTGGATATGCGATCTCTATTGAGCCTGATCCGGTTTTCCGTATTATTTCGATTCTGTTTTAGAAAATCCTGTTTCTGCTCGATGATCTTTTTATCATTTTCGCCAGTACGAATGTTTGAAATCAATTCATTCATACTCCTCTGAAAGTCACTTAGTGACTTTTCTTTGTCGAGATGTTTCTTTTTGAGGTTCTCCAGGTCAGCCTCCAATTGAACGATCTTCGTATCCAGTATCCGGTAAGCATCCTGTTCTCTGGTAATGGTTTGTGACAGTGTGGTATAGTTTTCCTTTAAATCCTTGATCTTGATCACTGCCAGCTGAATACTGAGGTCCCGGTATTGCTCTTTCAGGTCGAAATATTTTTTTGTGCGCTTAGCCTGTTTCTCCAGGGCTTTAAGATTACCCTCTATTTCAAACAGAAGATCATCTACCCGGTCTAGATCAGCCTGAGTAGCTGTCAGCTTGTTGAGCGTTTCTGCTTTGCGGGTTTTATACTTGGAAATACCGGCCGCTTGTTCAAACATCCGTCTTCTCGCATTCTCTTTATCACTAAGGATATCCTCGACCATTCCGAGTGCAATGATCGCATAGGAATTAGAACCGATTCCAGTATCCAGGAAGAGTGACCGTATATCTTTCAAGCGGCACACCACGTTGTTCAACCGGTATTCACTTTCTCCTGTTCTATATAGATACCGGGCGATCGTAACGGTCTGATATTCTGTGGGGAGGAGATTTTTAGTATTTTCAAATGTCAAAGCCACATAGGCAATGCTTCCGGCTTTCCTTTTTTTGGTGCCATTGAATATAACATCCTGCATTTTCTCCAGGCGCAGATCCTTGCTCTTCTGTTCTCCCAATACCCATCTGATCGCATCAACCAGATTGGACTTCCCGGCACCATTAGGTCCTACCAATCCTGCCTTTATATTTGTTCCGACAGAAAATGAAGCATTTTCAAAAAGTGGTTCGGCACCATAGGA
>JBGTCB010000950.1:0-2069 GCA_041748995.1 Saprospiraceae bacterium
CATGCAGATATTATATTTGTGCTCAAAGATGGACTTATCATCGAAAAAGGGCAACATGGGGAGCTTATGGAAAAAAATGGTGAATACCGCAAGTTTGTTCAATTGCAAGCTTTCTGACCTATGTTTCGATATGCAGTAATCATCTTAAGCATTTGGGGGTCTGTACAGCTGCAGTTTACCTGGGCCCAGTTGCCCTTTGTCCACTCTCAGTCAGGGTTAAAACCCGGTGATTCGATATTTTACCAAATAGATGAGTTGCCCAGAAGAATCAATATTACTGCACCAGGAAGAGATCAGGTGTGGAATTTTGGTTCGTTGCTATCTCCGTATCTTGAGTATCAAACCATCCAAATCCCAACAGGTGATCCGACTTTTCTCCAGGTTCATAGTGACCGTGGTGTCAAACAATATGTTACCCTTAATACTAAGTCAATGATCTGGAACGGATCCAACCAGTTGATGATTGGTAAGACCCACATAACTCAATCCTGGTGGTCGGACACTGGCCTACCTTTGCCTTCACTGGATCTCGCTTACCAGGATGATGAAGATTACAGTGCCCTGTATCAGTGTACGATGCCAGCTTCACAAGCACCGGTTAATTGGAGAAATAACTTGCCATCCGGCATTGACTCCGTGCGAATCAGTGCCCTGATCGACCGGAGCATGAGTGTTGATGCCACCGGAATGCTCTTTCTTGGTGGTGGATACAGGCAAGAAGTCCAGCGATTTCGGGTAGAAGATCTGATCAATAAAAAGCTATGGGTCAAAAAAACACAAGGAACCTGGCTGGATGTAACTTCCCTTGTTCGCCTCGATGATTTTTTACCGGAAAAAACCCTTTCCTATCATTTTATATCTCTGGAAAATGGAGGCAACATTTGTTCCGTGTTTCTTGATTCCAATGGGACCCCGGACAAGGTAACTTTTCTGACACCCCGGGAACTAACCCGAGGTCTTAAGACGGCACTGGCCAGCCAGTATGTTTATGCATATCCAAATCCGGCTCTATCCATTGTACGGTTTAAATTTCTGGATATACCTCCGGGTGACTATTCGATAAAGTTTTATGATGTTTTTATGCGTAGTCTTTTCGATAAAAAATATGCATTAACCGGAGAAGAGACAGTAGAGATCAATATTAGTCAACTGGAGAAAGGTCCCTATCTCTACAGTCTGGTGGATAAGACAGGAAAAAAGATCGTCACTAAAAGATTGATTGTGATCAAACCATGATGCTACAACTCATTGAGTTGAACATAAATAGCGATAAAATGCGTAACGGCTGCCCCTAAAACAAAGAGATGCCAAATGCTGTGATACCATTTGATCCGATCATACCGGTAGAAATAAGCTCCGATCGAATAAAGTAAGCCACCGGAGATGATCAGAAGCATGGTGGTCGTATGTATCTCGTTAAAAATCAAATATAAGGTGACAATACCTAACCATCCCATGAATAGGTAATAGATTAAGGACATCCAATCCGGTATCTGAATTTCCTTCCATTTGACCAGCAAACCAAAAAGTACCAGCAGCCACATCATAACCAGAAAAATCAACCCCGAATACCCCTCGGTAAAACCCAGTAGAAACGGGGTGTTGCTGCCAGCAATAAAAAAATAGATGGCACTGTGATCTAATTTTCTCAGTTGCTTCTTATGATCCTGAAAGTAGTGGAGGTGATAGGCGGAAGAGGCCACAAAAACACCCAAAAATGTCAGCAGGTAAATAAACAACCCCATTTGCAGCTGGGGGGTGAGATCATCTGCTTTCCAAAGATAATGCCCGAAAAACAAGATGAAAACCACACCTGCCAGGTGGGTGATAAAATGCGTTTGTTCCTCATCAGCCCCATAGTCGAGATGGATAGGTTCCTCTTTTTTGTTCACAAGATGCATAGCCCAAAGATACGCTTCATTTTATTACTTTGCTTTTTATGAAATTTTCTCCAGAGAGTCCACTCCACGAATTATCCGATGACTTGCTGAAGATTCGGGGTATTCGACTACTCATCAAACGTGATGAACTGATCCATGGTGCCTGCCACGGAAATATGTTCCGGAAAT
>JBGTCB010000951.1:0-1835 GCA_041748995.1 Saprospiraceae bacterium
GAGCATTGCATCAAGCCCTCAGCCTACCACCCAGGCCATTCACAAAATTAAAATCTGTAGTACACAAACCGAAACTCAAAAATCTTACAACTGAGTCAGTACGGACTCTTGGGTCTGGTTAGCGCGCAATGTGGGTTAAGATCACCCTTTTAAGATCACCTTTCGATTTTATCTTATTCCGTTAATTTAAGCACTTCCAAAAAAGCTTTTTGAGGTACTTCCACGTTGCCAATCTGACGCATCTTTTTCTTGCCCTTCTTCTGCTTTTCCAATAATTTTCTTTTACGGGTAATGTCTCCACCGTAACATTTGGCAGTTACATCCTTCCGCATCGCAGATATCGTTTCCCTAGCCACAATTTTGGCACCGATCGAGGCCTGAATAGCAATTACAAATTGTTGACGCGGTAGCAGCTCCTTGAGTTTTTTACAAATCTGCCTCCCAAAATTAGCTGCTTTCTCCCGGTGTACCAACGCCGAAAGAGCATCTACCGGATCACCATTTAGCAGAATATCCAATTTGACAAGATCGGAAGCCCGGTAATCTTTCGGTGCATAATCGAAGCTGGCATAACCCCTGGTTAAAGATTTCAAACGATCATAAAAATCAAAAACAATTTCGGCCAGGGGTAATTCGAAAGTGAGTTCTACCCGTTCGGTAGTCAGATAAGTTTGTTTGGTCATTGTACCCCGCTTTTCCATACAGAGTTTCATAATGGTACCAATGTAATCCGGCTTGGTAATGATCTGAGACTCAATGTAAGGCTCCTCGATCCGGTCAATCATGGTTACATCCGGAAGATCATTCGGTGTATTAATGATCATAGGTGCTGAGGGGTCTCTTTTCAGGTAAGCCACATACGAAACATTAGGTATCGTTGTGATCACTTCCTGATCAAACTCACGAGATAAACGCTCCTGGATTATCTCCAGATGTAACATCCCCAGGAAACCACAACGGAATCCAAAACCCAGGGCCACGGAAGATTCCGGTTCATAAACCAGTGAAGCATCGTTCAACTGCAGTTTTTCAAGACTATCCCGGAGATCTTCAAAATCTTCATTTTCTATAGGATAGATACCGGCAAAGACCATCGGTTTGACATCTTCAAATCCCCGGATTGCTTCTGCACAAGGTCTGTCTACATGAGTTATGGTATCTCCTACTTTCGTTTCCTTCGAGACCTTGATACCGGTAATGATATATCCAACATTACCGGCAGAGATTTCTTTTACCGGAACCTGAGTAAATCGTAAGACTCCTATCTCGTCCGCCTCATACTCCTTTCCGGTATTGACAAACCGGACTTTATCACCTTTGCCTAAAGTGCCATTAATAACCCGATAATAAACAATGACCCCTCTGAAGGGATTGAATACCGAATCAAAAATCAGGGCCTGCAGAGGCGCCTGTGGATCTCCCTTAGGTGGCGGTATACGCTTGACGACAGCAGCGAGAATTTCCATCACTCCTTCTCCGGTTTTTCCGCTGGCTAACAATATTTCATCACGCCGGCAGCCGATCAAATCAATAATTTGTTCGGCAACTTCATCGACCATAGCACTCTCCATGTCGATTTTATTTATAATCGGTATGATCTCAAGATCATGTCCGATTGCCAGATACAAATTTGATATCGTTTGTGCCTGGATACCCTGGGTTGCGTCAACCAGCAGCAGGGCCCCTTCACACGCAGCGATACTGCGGGATACCTCATACGAAAAATCCACATGACCCGGAGTGTCAATCAGATTGAAAGTATATTGCTGTCCATCCGTGTGGGGATAGTAGAGCTGAATAGCATGGCTTTTTATCGTAATGCCCCGTTCGCGCTC
>JBGTCB010000952.1:0-8509 GCA_041748995.1 Saprospiraceae bacterium
GCGATCAGATAACCAATCCGCAAACCAGCGAGACCATAGACTTTAGAAAAAGTCCGTGAAACTATGAGATTAGCTCCTTCCTTCACTAGTGAAACCATGGAAGGATAATTTTTTTCCTCGATAAAATCGGCATATGCTTCATCAGAAAAAACCATGGTCCGTTTCGATAAGGTCCAGCAAAAGTCACGGATACGATCGGCCGCTATGATGGTTCCGGTGGGATTATTTGGGTTGCAAACAAAAACCAACCGGGTCTGGTGATTTACCCGCTTCTCCATCTCATCCAGATCATGTTCGAGATCTTCATTAAGGGGAACCCGGTTTATATAAGCTCCAAACTGTTCAGCATAAGAAATCAACGACAAATAGGTGGGATCCGGGCTGATCACCTCACCCCCTTGGATGCCGTAGGTTAACCCCGTTGCTTTAAGTCCTTCCGTTGATCCACCAGTGACGACAATCTGATCGGGTTCAACTCCCTCCTTTATCGCCAGCTCCTTCACAAGTTCCTGAACTTTACCGAAAGGATATCGGCACCCGTCGTCAAATCCGGCAATCAAAGCTTCTCTAACGACCTTCGAAGGTCCAAATGGATTTTCATTGGAACTCAGACGCGCCATAACATCGGTCGGAGAGGTTGACGAAGACAAGTCAAAGGAGCGGCTCTGCATTGGACTCACGAGAGCAGCAGATCCTGCCATCCCGGTCAGTCTGAGCCAGTTTCGGCGATTAATCTGGTTCATGATTTTACTTTTAGTGGACGGGAAAGTTATTAAATTATCACCAGACTGGCTGAAGGTATTCTTTTAGATTTGTCAAAGCTAAAATTGCCACTTCGGAAAATTGGTTAATGCCTGCTACCAGCTTTTTAATCTTCATGGGTAGAATTGAATATTTTCAGGATATTATTGGAGTTTTTTTAGCTGCACAGCGTTACGTTTAGTAACGGATAAGTAAATGGTTGATTTTAGGGATGTCACTCATAGTCGAACATAAAAACCCAATGGCCGACCAGCTGGTCAAGCGCTGGATTTCTTTTCAGGAACAGGCTACAAAGATCTATCCCTATTTTCAAAAATTTGGCTTTCATCTTGAAAGCATTTCATATGACCGGGTAGCTCAGACAAACAGCTGGCGATTTACCGCGCTCTACCGCAATTCGAAACGACTCCTCAACCTGTCATTGATCACTGCGCTTGACCGGGAAGGAGCGGTCTCACTCTTTATAACCAGGGTCACCGACCGGGATAGCCGGACCACCATAAACATTTATAAATACTTACGAAAAAATTTTGGTATGCTAAATCGTAAGTCACTTTTTCTAAATCGGTATTCAGGTGATTTCTCGCAGAGGCTACAGAGAGTCTTTCGATCCTATGCACGATTCAGTCAATTTTATATGCAGAGCATCCTTCGTGGTACCTGGTGGGACGATTGACCTTCTTTGTTTTCATAGCAAGTTAATATGAGCACTTACTAATGGGCCCTCTAAATCTCTTTCCTGATGAACGATCTTGAAACAAGCCGGGAAAAACTATGGAATCAACTACTGGTAGACCGGCAGTTCTATGCTTTTGAATTTCTAAAAGACCAGAGCATAGAGGATATCCGGGTGGACTTTTTGTGTACTGAAGTATCCTTTGCCATTCGTATAGAACCAAATAAAACAATGGCTGGGTGGAGTCAGTTAACTCCTGCTGAAAAAAAACAATTAAAAGATAAAGGATTTAGTATCCTCATAATTTCCACTCAAGAGGTTTTAGAGAACTACACTCAGGTAGTTCAATTAATCGACAGAGAATTCACTTCTCTTACGAAATTTCAATGTGGCTAAATGATTGATATTTTTTTAATGAGGACGATCCAAACCAGTTGGCCATGATGGTGACCATGCTTTCCCATCCGCGAGCGGTTCATTCGCTCGAAGATCTACCAGATCTTCGTTGTACCTCAGAGGCACAAATCGCTTATTCATGCCCTCAAAAACCTCTGGAGCACCCTGACGGCATTCGCATCAGGGCCAGGCCCGTCTTTATTGCACTTCTGCCTTTCACGACAAAACCCTTATACATAATCCCATTCCATATAGATAATTCCTGGTCGATATGATCTCTAGGGCACCTCTATCTAATGGTAACCCATACTTCAAGAACCCTAGAATTGACTACCACGAACATGTAGACGAGACAATATGTCAATACAAAGCGGGTAAGCACTGTCATTTTGTCTATTGCCTCTCGAAAAAACTGACCAATTGACCCGTTTAATACATTGGTATTCTGCTTGATGAATAGAAAATGACCCCTGTAATATAAGAGGGATAAAATATACAATTCGTACACTATGAACCAGTTAACCACGAAATCTCAGGAAGCGATCCAACAAGCTCAACAGGTGGCCGCCGAAATGGAACATCAAGCAATCGACACTGCTCACCTGCTTAAGGGCATCCTGTTGGTTGATGAAAATATAACCCCTTTTCTGATCAAGAAATCGGCTGCCAATCTGAACACCATCGAGCAAGGTCTGGAGAAGATTCTGACCTCATTACCAACGGTATCCGGAGGCACACCATATCTCACACGTGATGCCAATAGTGTTCTTCAAAAAGCCAACACGCTGATGAAAGAAGTAGGTGACGATTATGTGACCCTGGAACTTCTCTTTGTTGCATTGGTCGATACAAAAGACAATATCGGACAATTACTGAAAGATCAGGGTCTCAACCGGAAAGATTTACTTGTCGCTATTCAAGATCTGAGGAAAGGTTCGAAGGTGACCAGTCACAGTGCAGAAGATACTTATCAGGCATTGGAAAAGTACGCCGTACACCTGAATGAAAGGGCAAAGAGTGGCAAACTTGATCCGGTGATCGGGAGAGAGGAAGAAATCAGACGGGTACTTCATATCCTGGCCCGGCGCACCAAAAACAATCCCATTTTGATCGGTGAGCCGGGAGTGGGTAAAACAGCAATTATCGAAGGTCTGGCCCACAGGATTGTCAATGGAGATGTACCGGATGATCTGCTCGACAAGAAAATCTATTCTCTCGACATGGGAGCACTCATAGCCGGAGCAAAATACAAAGGGGAATTTGAAGAGCGACTCAAGTCGGTGGTAAAGGAAGTGACCGATGCCGAAGGCGAAGTTATTCTCTTCATAGATGAAATTCACACCCTTGTAGGAGCCGGTGGTGGCCAGGGGGCAATGGATGCAGCCAATATTCTAAAACCGGCCCTGGCCCGGGGAGACCTGCGTGCCATCGGTGCTACGACCCTTAACGAATACCAAAAGCATTTCGAAAAGGATAAAGCACTGGAGCGTCGGTTTCAGGTTATTGTGGTGGATGAACCCAATGAAGAAGATGCCATCAGCATTCTCAGAGGGTTAAAGGAACGATATGAGACGCACCATAAGATCAACATCAGGGATGAAGCGGTTGTAGCCTCTGTACAGTTGAGTCACCGGTATATCACCGACAGGTTTTTACCTGACAAAGCTATCGACCTGATCGATGAAGCAGCAGCCCGATTAAGATTAGAAATGAACAGTATGCCCGAAGAGCTGGATGAAGCTGAAAGAAAAATTCGTCAACTCGAAATTGAGCGTGAAGCCATGAAGAGAGAAAAAGACGATACTGCAATATCCCGGATAAATGAGGACCTGGCAAATCTTGAAGAAAATAGAAACCAGCTGAGAGCCCAGTGGGAAAGCGAAAGACAAATTGTCCTGGGAATCCAAAAAGCTAAGCAGGAAATTGAAGAACTTAAGGTGCGCGCAAGACAATTGGAGCGTGAAGGCAAATTCAGCGATGTTGCAGAAATTCAATATGGAAAGATACCCGAATCAGAAACCCGCCTGAAAAGTTTTAATGCACAGCTTATTGAGATCCAGGAAAAGGGAGGTCAGCTGGTTAAAGAAGAAGTCGATGCGGAAGATATTGCTGAAATCGTCAGTAAGTGGACAGGAATACCCGTCACCAGGATGATGCAAAGTGAAAGAGAAAAATTAATCAATCTGGAGGACCAGATACACAAACGGGTCGTTGGGCAGGATGAAGCGGTAGTTGCTGTGGCTGATGCGATCCGACGTAACCGTACGGGATTGGGTGATGAAAAAAGACCTATTGGATCTTTTATGTTTCTGGGTACTACCGGAGTAGGAAAGACCGAACTGGCCAAAGCTCTGGCCGAATTTCTCTTTGATGATGAAAATATGTTGACGAGAATCGACATGAGCGAATATCAGGAGCGTCATTCGGTCAGCCGTTTGGTTGGTGCCCCTCCCGGTTATGTCGGCTATGATGAAGGGGGTCAATTGACAGAGGCAGTCCGGCGCAAACCTTATTCCGTGGTACTTCTTGATGAGATCGAAAAGGCCCATCCGGACGTTTTCAACATCCTGTTGCAGGTATTGGACGATGGTCGATTGACTGACAATAAAGGTCGCCTTGCCAACTTCAAGAACACGATTATCATCATGACTTCCAACCTGGGATCGGATATTATTCAATCAGAATTTGTCAATCTGACGGAGGAGAATAAAGAAAGCGTTCTGGAGAAAACCCAGGCCCTTCTTTTCGAACGCCTGAAACAAACTCTACGCCCGGAATTTCTTAACCGGATTGATGATATTGTCATCTTCCAGCCATTGACACTGACTCATATCCATTTAATTGTCCGGTTGCAGTTGAAACAACTGCAACACATCCTCGACAAACAAGGTATATCCTTGCAGGCCACACCAGAGGCGGTTCAATTTATAGCTGATCAGGGATTCGATCCGCAGTTTGGAGCTAGACCCGTCAAGCGATTTATCCAAAAAAGAGTACTCAATGAACTGTCCAGACAAATGCTGATTCAGAAGGTAAAACCCAATAGTGTGGTTGTTCTGGATTCATTTGATGACAATTTAATTTTTCGACCTCCGATCAAAAAGGATCTTGGTGCTGCCGTAGAATAATATGAAACCAGATACAATCTGGGTAGCAGGAGCGGGAAGTTTTCATTCCGGCTCCTGTTTTTTTTGGATGTTACAAACATCAGCAGCTCATCCAGATTATCGACGGCAGTACTTTCATTATGCATTTCCTGATCGAAGTTTTTTGATATCTTAGCCACCTGTTCACCCTGAACGGCAATAAAGTCATCTCTTTAAATCTGGATTTAAAACACTCGTGCTATGAATGATGAACAAATATCGGTCACTATTCTGAAAGAATTGGCCGTTGGCTACCTGGTGAAAATAGACAAAAAGAACTCTACTATTGTCATCCCTAAAAAGTCGTTTATCAGACGGGTTGAAGCGGGAATTTATGAAGTGTCCAATTTGAATTTTCTTACCAAAGCCATCTGACACCCTTTTCAAGGTGTTCTCGGGTAGGGATCGGGTCGGATGTTGCACAACCGGAATGTGACCGATATCACGGGAATTGTGTATCACTACAACCTATATGCCCGAAGGAATGCCTTTGCTTGCTATCTTTGCTCTCTAAACCTAAGGGAAATCTATTGTGGCACAATCAAAATTTGGCAGTATTGCTGGCTTGACCTGTCCTAAATGTCGCACGGGATCACTTTTCGTGCAACCCTACAACTTAACCAATGCCTACAAGATGAAGGAGTCTTGCCATGTGTGTGGTCAAAATTATGAACCCGAACCTGGTTTTTACTATGGGTCTATGTTTATTTCTTACATCCTCACAGCCTGGTTATTTGTCATCGTAGGTTTGACTCTGGCTTTTGGATTGGGCTGGACCGTGAATCAAACTTTGATCGCGGTGGCGGCATTAACCGTCTTGATCCATAACCTGATCTACCGGCTGAGCCGCTCGTTATGGATCCACTTCTTTGTAAAATTCGATCCCCGCTATCTAAATAAAGTATAAAAAGTTAATTTCTGTAATCTTTACCGGTTAAAGGCAGTTCTCCATACTGTGGCTTCCTGAGAAATTTTAATTGACTACTGCTTAAAGTCGACCCAAAATAACGCCTTGAAGCAACGTTACCCAATAAGTTTCTGACCGCCATTCATTTCTGAATAAAACTTCAATAAATCAAACGTGGTAATTATTCCGGTCAACTTACTATCCTGGTCTACCACAGGAAGGGCATGTAAAAGGTTTTCCAGAAAGACCCGATTGGCTTCCTCTACCGGACTATCCGGACTAATGGTAGCCACCTTCTTAGCCATTACATCTTTGGCAATCAAAGCACCAAGAAAACGATCATTAGTCTGTTTGGCCTTGTCCACTTTAAAAATGGAGAAGTGATCAAGTACCAGGTGATAGTCAAGGCGGCTGATCATGCCCACCACTTTTCCATTGGCATCTAACACCGGGATGTGATGAAAATGATGGATTGTAAACAACTCCTGGATTTCAAGAAGGCTCGTGTTTTCAGTAACTGAAATGACCTGGTCGGTCATAATTGATCGAACATTCATGGCACGGTTCTTTAAGTTTCCGGATGTTCATGCAGGATCATAAGAGGTATTTTTGATTGAAATAGCGCCAGATTCGTGTAGCTGACATCTAGTATTTTCTGCAATAATTCCTTTTTCTTCCTGGCCATGACGATCATGTCAGCATTGACACTTTCTGCAAATACACTGATACCATGCATCACATCATCATCTTCCACATTATGGAATGAATAGCTAAAATCCTGAAGAATTTCACCATAGTGATCGATGACCTCCTTACTGAAAGTCTGTTCTCCTACATGGAGAATATGCAAGTGTCCCTTGAAAAGCTTTCCTAAACCAGCAAGAAATCGAAGGTTTGCATCTTGCATGGATCCTTCATCGGCAAAAACAAAGTTCTCCAATTTCTTGTATTTTGTTTCAGGAGGGATGATCAGGGTGGGCACTTTAACCTTCTCAAGCACCGATTTAGCTGTACTTCCGAACCAAGATTTGATTTTCCTGGTCGATCCCTGAGACCCCATGATCACCAGATCAAATTTATTCCTTTTTACCATCCCTTTCAGTCCATCAGCACAATCTCCTGTTATCAATTCACTTTGCAGAGTCTGGTCCTGGCCAAGCCACTTTGAAGTAGTTTCCAATAATTCTGCCATCTCGTCTTCAGCACCCAATTTTACCTGTTCATCCAGTAGTTTCTGATGCCCAAACACAGGAGGGCTGTAATAAAAATTTGCTATTGTTAGCTGGCCTCCATAATCCTGGATCAGGTCAATGGCATACTGAATAGCATTTTTAGAAACTTCGGAGAAATCAGTCGGAGAAATGATGCGATACATAAAAAGTCTTTTTTTGCAATGATAATCATAAATGCATAATCATCGTAGGTACATGAGTATCAAATGCAGCTTTTCGTGTCATACTGCTAAATAATAGTTGTTCAAGGAAATTTCTTTTTTCCGAGATCATGACCAGCAGGTCAGCCATTTTTTCCGAAGAATAGCTGAATAAGGCATCCACTACATCTGCACCTTCAATCGTGGCCATCTCCACCTTCAGTGGTCTTTTCTGTAATGTTACAAGGGCATCCAGTATGTCTCTTTCGACCAGTTGAAAGTTGTCGTCCGGATTTTGCTGTACATGTACAAAATGGACATTACTCTCAAACCAATCACTTAAGACCGCAATCTGAGCAAGTACATAATCATCATTGGTATGTTCGTCGCAACCTACCACAATCGTATCCAAATTCGCAAAATTCGCATGACCAGGTACCAGTATGACTGGTACATTTGCCTGATTGGCAACACCCGATGAAACAGTTCCCAGCCATTTATCCTTTAGAGTATGTTTATCTCTGGTACCGCAAACAATAAACCGGAAAGATTCGCGATCCGCCCTCCTTACAATTTCATTTACCTTATTTCCCTGGAGAACTTCCACGGTGGTTTCTACCGGAAAGAACTTTTTTTCGACGGCATTGGGATGCCAGCGGCTAAATGATTCTAGTTTTGACTCGACAACATCCAATCTCCCTTCACCGGCTCTGATTTCAAGTCCTTCCCTGAGGTCAAAGGAACCAGATACTACATGAACCAGATGCAGGTTGCATTCCAGATAGTATGCCAGATTATTAGCATATAAATAGGCATTAAAGGCATTGTCCGTGAAATCAACCGGTACTAGAATCGAAGGCTTCATAATCATTTATTTTCATCATGTAAGACTAAAAGTGGGCGGTGCGGACGCAACGCCATCTCCTTAGTGATACTGGCATGCACAATCGAGCGCCAAAAATTCCTTTGACGCGTAGTTAATATTAGTAAATCCGCCTGTTCTTCCTCACAATATCTATTCAATCCATTGACTACATCAGGCTCTTCCAGATGTTTCGTTTTAAAATCAAGTGCCTCATTACTTTCTCCAAAAATTGCCTGCATCTGCCACTCCGGATATTTTTCATCTTTACCGATATGGACACTATGCAAGCGGCAATCGAAATGTGAAACGAAGCTTTTGACCAGGGACGAAATCCGGTAATCCATCCCGGCATCGTTCGATGCATACACTACCTCTTTAAAGGGAG
>JBGTCB010000953.1:0-1737 GCA_041748995.1 Saprospiraceae bacterium
GTCATGTATGCAATCGGATCGGCGCAGGACCCTGGAATTCCCTTGAAATGTCCTATAGCAATTTTCCAGTCGGCCGAGCAGCCGACATCAAAATATAATGCACAGTTTGCTTTACCGGGGTCATTACTTACAAAGGTGATCTGACCATTCACTCCATCCACATATTCAGAAGGTAACAGATAGGCGATTTCAATGGTATACATGTCATTTGGCATCAGTTCCTGCGGAGTAAAACCTATAACCTCGAAACTGGCACCGGCTATAGATTCTGTGGAGACCCCTGTTAAATACAAAGGTTCTGATCCCTCATTTTTTACAGTGATAAAGAGGGTGTCGGAGTGATTATGGTAGTAGATGTAGTAACTCGAATCGCAGGCATATTCCTGAAGTTTACTATGTTCGTAATGGCCGGCATCCGGTGAAATCCAAAGGGTAAGTGCTGGCTGAGAAAAGCCAATTGTCGTGATGCAGGGGACAAAAAAGCATTGCAACAGAACTTTCATTGTACTATTTTTTTGATGATGATCTAATTGAATCAAGATAATGAAATTCAATAGGTGCCCGCTTCACTGAATTCCGTGAAAAAATTCCTTAACCGTTTTCGGTGAACGAATTCCGGAACATGAGATGGTAGTGTTGAAGAAATAGGATGTCTTTAAGGTATGGGCGTATTGTAGAGTTGAGAAAGAGGCCCCGGACTTGAAAACCTGGAGATTTGTGAAAATGTTCCCGCCATATAATATTCTATTTTTATGTGAAATAATCATTTCACCCCTTCGGGGTTTGATGTGAATTTAATTTCCATTTTGAATAATCAGGGCACCCCTTCAGGGTTATGCCGCTAATAGCTCATTCAATTCCTTAATAATCGTCCCATTCTATCGCCAAAGTTTGCCACTGTATCAGGCTGTATCAGGGAAATGGCGATCTAAATAAAGCATTTCCGTGTAATGGTACTTCATCACTCATTGTGCTGCCCGTATTTAGATTAAACAAGCCCGAAGGGCTGACATGAGAATAATAACTCAATACACCACAATCCCAACCCCGAAGGGGTGGTATTACCCCTCCAACCAATCAAATACGTGAGCTTCACCATATTAATTTCAAATTGCTGTAAACAATCAAGGTGTTTTTCTCTGACGACCTCCTTCGATGATCTACCTCCGGATTAATTAAATAGTAGGCAGGAATAAGCAAGAACCTAACAAATAAGGATCGATATTATACTCACGGATAATGACGGATCATCTCAAAACTGGCCAAAATCCTTGCTTTTTCCCCAAAAAAACACTAAACTCTATCCAATTGATTATTTGACTAAAAACATAGATTATGCAAGTCCCTATCTTTTTTGCACTTATCATTGGATTATTTTTTCTCAGTGGCATTCGAATTGTCTTTGAATACAAGAGGGCACTTAAGTTTCGATTTGGTAGATTCATCGAAACCCTTGAGCCAGGATTCAGGTGGGTCATTCCTTTAGTAGAAACTGTCCAGTTTGTGGATATCAGGGTGATTACCATCAATATTTTGTCGCAGGAGGTGATGACGGAAGACAATGTTCCGTGTAGCATTGATGGTGTAGTCTTTTTTAAGATTGACGATCCTGAAAGGGCAGTTTTAGAGGTTGAAGAGTACCAATTTGCCATCACCCAATTGGCTCAAGCCGCATTGCGGGATGTGTGTGGTAAGGCCGAGCTGGATACCATTCTTTCGAAACGCGAGGAAATTGGT
>JBGTCB010000954.1:0-3766 GCA_041748995.1 Saprospiraceae bacterium
TTTAACAGGGTTGTCTCGTAGTTGGAACCATAGACCGGACGGATTGCCTGAATGCTGATTTCCCCGGAAAAGGTCGTTGCACTTAGCTCGTTGGTGATTGTGATATTCAGATTACCCTTGATACGTTCGTGATTCTGGTACTCCTGATTGGTCCACCGTCGATTATTTAATAATTCGGTTACTTTGCCCTTCAACTCTTCAAATAACCTCGGATCTGCTGTTTGGAGTGTGGGAGCTTTGACATCTACATTGAATTGAAACTCCTGAGTCCAGGCAGTGAAAGTTAGTACCATAGTTATTAGCAGAAGCCCGAAAGATTTCATAGTTGCTTTTTTTGCCTGATATGTTTTTCCATTACATCAACGATATCTTCAGCAACTTCAGTCTTTGATTTCAGGGGGAATGTCATTATCTCACCACTCGCCTGAAGAATGGTGATTTTATTGGTATCATGCTGAAATCCGGCTCCAGGATCATTTAATGAATTGAGGACGATAAAATCAAAATTCTTCTTTATCAGTTTTTTCTGCGCATGCTCTTCCCCTAGTTCTGTTTCCAGAGCGAATCCGATCGATATCTGATGGGACTTTTTATTTTGTCCGATGGTAGCACCAATATCTTCTGTGCGCACCAATTCTAATGTCAGATGGTCTTCTGTTTTTTTTATCTTCTGATCTGCCCGATGGACAGGGGTATAATCAGCTACGGCGGCAGCAAGAATTGCCACCTGACAGTCAGGCCAGAGATTCCTGACATCTGCTGCCATTTCTGCAGCAGAGTGTACCCGGTATACATGTAGATGATCATGAGCTGGTACAGGAAGATGGGTAGGACCCAACACCAAATGAACCTTTGCCCCCCGATCCAACAAGGTCTGCACAAGCGATAACCCCATCTTTCCCGAAGACCGGTTACCAATAAACCGTACAGGGTCCAGATCTTCATAAGTAGGACCGGCAGTCACAAGTACTACGGTATTGTTTAGTGATTTTGCTGTTTTTTCCTGGAAAAAGCCCTGCACATACTGCACAATATCTTCAGGTTCAGCCATCCTCCCCAAGCCAAACAAACCACTGGCTAATTCACCATCTTCAACCGGAATTATTCGAATCCCATCGGTTTTTAACTGGCTTATATTCCGTTGAGTCGACGGGTGCTTCCACATATCGATATCCATAGCAGGAGCTACGAAAACCGGGCATCTTGCTGAGAGATAGCATGCGGTGATCATATTATCACACAGACCGTTGCTCATCTGGGCTAACGTATTGGCGGTGGCGGGTGCAATCAGAAAGAGATCAGCCCATAATCCAAGATCTACATGATTATTCCATGCGTCATCACTGATGATCTCCGTATAGACCTTGTGTTTTGAAAGGGTAGAAAGTGTTAACGGCGATATAAACCGGGTGGCACTGCTTGTCATCAAGACTCGTACTTCTGCACCCAGCTTGACCATTAATCTTACTATGTATGCAGACTTATAGGCAGCTATGCTCCCGGTCAGACCCAGTAGTATCTTTTTGCCCGTGAGCATGAGAGGTGTGGCTATCCCAGATTAAATTCGGTGCGAAGGCGTTCGGCCTCTTCAGCCTCCTCCCTCTTCCAATCATCTTTATAGCGATGTTTGATATTGCCGGTCAGATATTCCTCTGTTGCTATCAGAGCAGCATTGGGCAGCCTTTCATAAAATTTTGAAATTTCAATTTGTTCCTTATTCTCATGAACCTCTTCAATGGTGTCTGATGAGGTGGCAAACTCCTCAAGTTTTTCTCCTAGTTCGTGCTTGATTTCTACATTGAGTTGATTAGCTCTCTTGCTGATAATAGCAAGTGTCTCGTAGATATTGCCGGTATTTTCTACCAATTTGGCAATGTCACGCGCTTTAGCGTATGGATTATAACCTTGTACTTGTGATTTAATATCAGTCATTGTGCAAATGTTTTAATTTTGGCCCGGCTTTGGTTTACCATAGCAGATGCCTCAGAATTGTATTTACTGGAAGGAAATTTCTTTCTAAAATCGTCATACTTGGTCATTGCCAATTCATAACGTTCTTGTTGTTTTTCGTAAAAGCTGTTTTCAGCGTGCAGAAATGCTGCTCGTAAAATCAGGAACCTGACTTCTTCCGCATTATCTGTTTCAGGAAAATCTCTCAGCAGGTTTTCAAACGAATGCACAGCAGCATTATAATCCTTCAGGTCGAAGTATAATTTGCCCTGTTCAAATTCTTTAGTTTCCAATTTACTACGGCACTCAGTAATCAATTCGTTGGCAGAAGCTACCCGATCCGAATTGGGATAGGTATTTATAAATATTTGAAAAAGCTCAATAGCTTTCACCGTGTATTGTTGATCCAGACGAAAGGTGGGTGATAGCAAATAATTGGAATATGCATTCAGATAATCTGCTTCTTCCCTTCGTTCGCTCGAAGTATAGGTGTTTGAGAAGTTTTCGAAATAGTGTGACGCCAGGATAAAGTTCGCCTGGTAATAGTGCGTATAGGCATATTTAAACGCAAGTTCTTCTGCCCTTGCTGACCCTCTGAAGCTATTCAATACCAACTCAAAAAGAGTCTGTGCCCTTAGATACAAACCTTCATCATAATAATCCATTGCTGTACTGTAGACAACTTCCGGATCATTACTTGTCCTGATTTTTTCAAACTCCGTTCTACAAGCTGCTGATATCAAAGCTATTAGAATAAAAAACCACCAACCTTCAAGGCGCTTGTTTTTCATAGGGACGCAAAATTACACTATTTTCAGGTATAGTTTCAAAGAAAACGTGTGAGTACACGTGCTGAACGATTTGAAGATCAGCGTTTTGCTCATCTCCAGCCAATTTTAAAATTAGTTTAACAGACTCAGGAAGCAACCTTCAACCGGGAAAGTTTCGATTTCTCCAGTTTGTCTTTGACGTAGCGGAGATCAATTTCTAAAGTTTTTATATTTTTCTTCGAAGGCATTTCATACATAGCATCCGTCATAATTTCTTCGCAAATCGAGCGTAGACCCCGTGCACCAAGCTTGTATTCCATGGCTTTTTCTGCAATATATTCGAGGGCACCTTTGGTTATTTTCAGCTCTACACCCTCTAAAAGGAAGAGTTTCTTGTACTGCTTAATGATGGCATTTTTAGGCTCGGTCAAAATGGATTCCAGCGCCCGGACATCAAGTGGATTGAGATAAGTAAGTACCGGTAATCGACCCAGCAATTCAGGGATCAGACCAAATGTCCGCAAATCCTGGTGGTTGACGTATTGGAGTAAATTCTCCCGGTCCACCTTGTCTTTTTCTTTTGAATTGTAGCCGATCACCTGGGTATTGAGACGTCGGGCTATAATTTTTTCGATACCGTCGAAAGCCCCCCCGCATATGAAGAGTATGTTTTCTGTATTAACCTTGATTAACTTTTGTTCCGGATGTTTACGCCCTCCCTGGGGTGGTACATTGACGTCAGTTCCTTCCAGCATTTTTAACAACGCCTGTTGAACGCCTTCACCCGATACATCACGGGTGATGGATGGATTTTCACTCTTACGGGCTATTTTATCGATCTCATCAATATATACGATCCCTTTTTCAGCTGCCTGCACATTGTAATCACAGACCTGCAATAACCGGCTCAGTATACTCTCCACATCTTCACCTACATAACCCGCTTCAGTAAACACTGTTGCATCCACTATGGCAAAGGGCACATTAAGCAATCTGGCGATCGACTTGGCCATTAAAGTCTTACCGGTGCCGGTGCGTCCTACAAA
>JBGTCB010000955.1:0-2622 GCA_041748995.1 Saprospiraceae bacterium
GTAAATCAGTGATTCAGACGAGTTATGATGTTGTGAAGGACTCATGGTGTGAATTTAAGAAGGAAAGCAGGGAGGGAGAGGCAGTGAGTTTACTCATTAGTTGCCATTTGTCTGAATCACTGATTAATAGGATTATTTTGATTGTACGGATTAACCTGGAGTGGAGTAGAAATCCGTGAAATCCATTAATCCGTGTAAATCCATGATTCAGACGAATTACCGGAGTTGTACACCCGTCCTAATCCACAATAAAATGATTTGCCGAATTGGAGATCTGGTTTGAAATACCAGGTTTTAGTCAGATTAAATCGGCCACCCAAGTAAAGTCGGGTATTGCCTCTTGCAACCAGATTCACCGTACCCAGTTCCAAAATGGATTGATTGATGGCTCCAGGAGAATTCAGGTTTATTCCAAGTATAAGCCTGTCTACTGAAGCAAAGGGACCCTGATGTAAGTCATCGAAAATACCAAATTGGCCGTAGATCTGATCCAGATGTCCAGCTCGAATCTGAAGAATCGGTGCAAATACCTTCTTTGAAACCTCTTGCGAAATTGGTGTAATGACTTTTAAATCTCCGAGATAACCTCCAAGTTTGAATCCAAAATTTGTGCGATCACGTCCGAAGTAAGTCCCGATGGAAAAGGATCCTTTGTTTCCAATTTTACTATTTGCGTGCAAGATATCGGTGACCATATAGCTGGATATATTAGTACCTACTCCGAACAATTCATAACTGCCCGGCTTCTTGTGGGATGACTGTTCATACCATAAACCGCCTGCATATCTCCCTTCAAACTTTTCATGTTCAATCAGGACAGCCTCACAACCACTTCCTTGAAATTTTCGAAAATCACCGCTGGGATTCGCAAGGAAAGCTCCGGTTGAAATCCATTTTTTTACTTCTCGGACATGATCTGCCACCGAGGTTGAATCTGAATTGGTATTATTTCTGTTATTCGCGATTGTTTGGCTCATAAAGAGCAAGGAACCTATGGATAATAAAACTGTAGTAATTTGAACCGGATTCCTTATGATTCCCGGTGCATAATAAATCAAGATAATTGAACCGGCTAAGACGATTTTAATAAAAATATTGACTAAGTCCCGTGTGGCAAAAAGTTGATTTGCAAATGCCATCAATCCCAGGAGGGCAATGAATAAAACCCATTTTCTCAGGTGTTCAAAGGAAATTTCCTTGTGCCGTTGAATCAATGGTAAAGTAGCTCTCCTTTCCAGCCGGTAGATAATGGGAATGATCCCAAGGACGATGCCAAGAAGTGCCCATTGGATCATTTTTAACCCCCAAAAAAAATCACCCATGGCGTGGTTTGTGACCGGGTCTCTGAAGAATTCAATAATAAACCGGAGTGACAAGAGCGAAACCATGGAAACTAACAACAGTGATCCATCTTTTTTCAGATACTTTTGAACTCCTATCGTGAGCATCAGGGTCAGAAAAGCGGCACACATGATATAGATGGGTACAGGATGTACGGGCATACAGAAATCATGCAAATTGCTAATGGCACCCAAATGCTCATGATGCTGGAATATGCGGTAATGAGATGCATATTGCACAGCAATGGGAAAATCGGTGATTGAACCAAAACAGCATCCTGCAAAGAGACAACCGAATCGTTGAATGATGATGGCGACCGGCACCGCATAGGCAAATACACCAAACACCGCTTTCTTAAAACCCAGAAAATACGTTGCAGCGACAACGCCCATGAGTCCTAAAAGAATGCCGGGAAGATCCGTCTGTCCGGGAGGATGGGTTATACGGGCGGTCGTTATAAATTCCAGAATTTGATTCCAGTCCATTGCACCGATTCTCGATCCGATCATAAAAGAAATGATACCACTGAATCCGATCAGAGTCCATGATACCAATGGATATTTCTTCCATACCCCGTAGATCAAATAAATCAAAAAAAAGCAAAGGAGGGCCAGATGGTAGAAGAGTGAATAATACCACTCACCAAATTCAGTTTGCACGGAAAAACTCATAAATTATGCTTTTGGAAGTAAATGCATTTGAGATATCATTTCTTCTACTTTATTATTTTTTGAATCTTCCAGGAAGGCCGATCACAGACTGTTTGACCTTCATCTGCACTTTGATTCAATCTTAAGATGTCACGGAAGTTTCAGAGGTAATCGATTTCGGTCGGAAATTTTTCTCCGGATTGGGTACCTACTTAATATTTGAAATGAATTAAAATCTCAGGGAACTGGAGGAAGGCAAAGATCTACCTGGCCAAAAAAAACATCCTAAACTTCTCGAATTCCTGCTCTTCCTGCTCGACAAAACGGTCAAAGAGGCGGTCGCCAACCTGTGATCGAAGAGCAGAAATTCCCACATCAATAAGCCGGATACCCAGAGGAGTGAGAAAGATATTATCTAAAGGGCACATCTATTTACCTCTGAATGAGTAAAAATTTAATAAGATGCAAGCCAGACAAGGCTGGAGGAATAAAGATAGCCGTAGCTATCTGACTGACGATCAACGAAGTATGGCGAAGTATATTAAAGGGCACCTCTAAAAACCACGTTCAATTGTCAACCGCTTATCTACGACAAGCTATTCAAAAATAACCTGTGCGATACTTCGTTATC
>JBGTCB010000956.1:0-3009 GCA_041748995.1 Saprospiraceae bacterium
CCTATATAATAAAAGGACTTTTAAGGAATGAGATCACCTACTCCAAGGAAATGGGGGAAACAATTGTCCGGCCTATGTTTATGAAGATAATTGAATGGTACATTGGAACCGATACTGATTTTTCTGTTTCTATCGGAACTGGTGGCAGACATATTAATGACTATTTAGTGAAGTCTCTTTACGACAGAATTTTATTAACCTACTCCGACTACCAAATTGAAAACAACTGGAAATCGCTAATCACAATGACAGAAATATTTGGAGAAGTATCCGCAGTAGTTGCAGACAGACTTAAGTTTAAGCTTAATATTATCGAAGAACGAAATGTGAGATTATACTTAGGGCAATCTTATCAAGACTTTAAAAATAGGAAATGATAAATGAGTAAGCCCTGGACAGCTTCTGGTTTAGACGGAGACGGAGAGAGTACAGAAAAATATCGTGTGCGAACATCTGCGGAATCTGGGGGAAATAGAAAACTGAATTTGATCCTCGTAAAATTGAAACCCAGCGAAAGCAACATACAAAAAGGGTGGGCCGAACCAAATGACATTGTTTCCCGCCGATTTCGCAGATAAACGCAGAAAGAAATAACAGAGAAACGATATCTTATACAAAATCTTGAACCCGGGGATAACAGCGCACTGGCGGGCCAATGATACCTTCCTCCCACAGATTTGATACGGTGATCTCACGAAAGTGCCGACATTGTAGAAAACATCCTCTGCGAACATCTGCGGAATCTGCGGGAGATAGAAAAACTGAAATACTACATGATGCCAAAAAAGGAGATTGTAGAAAACAACAAAAGGGTTGCTGAATTAAATGATATTGTTTCCCGCTGATTACGCAGATAAACGTTGAAAGAAATGACAGATAACGATATCTCATACAAAAGTAAAGAGCAAGGGAGTATCTTGAGATAAGTGAAAGAAAAAAGCCCGAGTAACCAATCAAAACGGTCCAGAGACACCAAATCTCTCAGGAAAACTGTAAAAAAATCCTGCCAGATATAATTAAAGCTTAACATCCTTTCTCCATTGATAGACTACTTGCCGAAAAACTCCGATATTAGATCTTTATGATTTAATCTTTTTGCTTATTGCCGTTTAATATGATCCATTTAATGCCCTTTTCTTCGCTACTGCTGACCCTATCTTTAGGCTTGGTATTTTCTGGTTGTTCACCCCAACAGGAAACCGTTCAGGTAAATCAATGGGAAAAAATGACCCTTTCATTTGAAGGTCCGGAACTCTCGGAAGACGGAACCGACAATCCATTTCTCCATTACCGTCTCCAGGTTGAGTTTAAGCTGGACGGAAAAACGATCTCCGTACCAGGGTTTTTTGCCGCTGATGGTGATGCTTCCGAATCCGGTGCAGACAAGGGAAAAATCTGGCAGGTACGCTTCCGGCCTGGTCAGGCAGGGATGTGGTTGTACAAAGTCTCTTTTCGCAAAGGTGAAAATGTCGCCATCAACGAGGATCCCGCTGCCGGTGAAGGAACTGGATTTGATGGTCAGACCGGAAGTATTGAAGTCCTTCCCTCCCCTGGTCATCCGGGGAGAATTGTAACAGGTGATGGTCATTACCTGCAGTATGCCGGTTCAGGGAAGTACTTTCTAAAAGGAGGGGCTGATAGTCCCGAAAACTTTTTGGCTTACCATGAATTTGATGGCACTTACCGGGGTAAAGCTCCAGAATCCCGGCAGGGAGAGGCTACAGCCCAGGAGCAACTCCATCACTATGCACCACACCTCCGCGACTGGAAAGAAGGCGACCCGACCTGGAAGGGAGGCAAAGGTAGAGCCATCATTGGAGCCTTAAATTATTTAGCTTCCAAAAGCATGAATTCAGTCTATTTCCTGACAATGAATATCGGTGGCGATGGAAAAGATGTCTGGCCTTATACCGGTTATGACGAGCGGTTACGCTTTGATTGCAGTAAACTGGATCTATGGGAAATTGTCTTTGATCACATGGATCAATTGGGATTAATGCTTCATATGGTCACTCAGGAAACTGAAAATGAAAAATTGCTGGACGATGGTAATACCACTTTTGAGCGAAAACTTTATTACCGGGAATTAATTGCCCGCTTTGCTCACCATCTGGGTGTGACGTGGAATATGGGTGAAGAAAACGGACCAGCCGGATTTTCACCAAACGGCCAAAACACCGAACAACAAAAGGCCATGGTTGAATACATCAAAACCCATGATCCATACCAAAATTTTGTGGTGATTCATACTCATTCCAATCCCGAACATATTATTGAAGGATTTGAGCCACTGCTTGGTTTCCCTCATTTGGATGGGATTTCTCTGCAGGTTGGCAATCCGTCCCGGATTCATGCGACAACCCTGTATTGGCTCGAGGCATCCGCAAAAGCCGGGAGACCCTGGGTTACCAATCTGGATGAATTAGGACCGGCTAATCGCGGTATTGATCCGGACGTCCGCGAAGACAACAATCAGGACACCATGCGAAATTATGTCCTCTGGGGCAATCTGATGGCAGGAGGAGGAGGTGTTGAATGGTATTTTGGTTACTTAAATGATCACAACGACCTGGGTTGTGAAGACTGGCGTTCCCGGGACAGGCTTTGGGATTACACCCGGTTTGCTCTGGACTTCTTTCATGCCCATTTGCCCTTTTCGGAGATGCAAAGTCAGGATGATCTGTTATCGGAGAGTTCCGGTTACTGCTTTGCGAAAGCGCCGGAAATCTACGCTGTCTATTTACCAAATACCCTTGAAGAAAGTACACTGGATCTGACGGCTGCAACCGGTTCCTTTTCGCTCTCATGGTATAATCCCCGGGAAGGTGGATCGCTAAAGGCTGGGCAGATCAATGGAATAGAGGGAGGATCGAAAGTGTCTCTGGGATCACCTCCATCCGATCCGGATAAGGATTGGGTCATATTGGTGAAGAAAATATAAAACATAACAGCCTGTCAATTCGAGGACCCATAAGTAATCGCTCCTTTTCACAGGCAATTGATATCTAA
>JBGTCB010000957.1:0-1848 GCA_041748995.1 Saprospiraceae bacterium
CTCACTTTGGCCGTCACCATAACTGTATGCTGAATCGAAAAAGCGAATACCTTGCTCCATGGCCCGCTCGATCACCTGCTGAGCATCTTTTTCCGTTGTCCAGCCGATATGATAACCACCCACTCCCAGCATGGTGACTTCAATTCCGGTCATCCCCAGTTTGCGGAGGGGTAAGAGTTGACCCAAGCGATCATGAGTACTTTGATGGCCGGGAGTACCCGAGTCGGGCCAGGGAAGCATCATTGCGGAGGTAAAGCTCATTAGGGACTCTAAAAATTCTCTACGGGTATGCATTGACTTAAATTGAGATGAAAACTATAGCAATTTAAGTAATCTTTTATCGTCGGACATGGTTAAGAAGATGATCTGATCCCAATGACCAGGCAAGTTCAACCATAACCTCATCGTATAGTAATTAGCCGGAACACGGCCAATTCTGGATGATAGTCGCTGTTTTGTCCACTCAAAAATGTGTCCAGCCCTGGGCTTTAAGCTCATGGATGTTACCACCTGTGGTGTGTAATTTCAGACCTTCGGACTCGTCAACCATCTCACCCATTATATAAATATCAGCCATCAATCTTACTTTAGGCAGATCCCGGGGATCTATGGTGAAAAGTAGTTCGTAGTCTTCACCACCGCTAAGTGCACAAGTAATGGGGTCTAATTTAAATTTGATCGCCAACTCCTGAGCCTGGGGATGTATCGGCACACCGCTTTCTTCAATGAATGCACCCAGACCCGATTTTTTGCAGATATGCATTAGGTCAGACGATAAGCCGTCAGATACATCAATCATGGAGGTCGGAATTACATCAGCCTTGGCAAATTGAGTTATCATATCCAGTCTTGCCTCCGGTTTCAACTGTCGGCCAATACTATATTGCTGATCTTCAAGATCGGGCTGTAAGTCAGGTTGTGAGATATAAAGTTGTTTCTCCCTTTCCAATATTTGCAACCCCAGATAGGCAGATCCAAGATCACCGGTTACACAAATGATGTCACCTTTCTTGGCGGTTGATCGCAGGGTTTTACGTGCTGCTTCGACCTGACCAACGGCCATCACTGAAAGGATCAAACCTTGTTGTGAGGAAGTCGTATCACCTCCCACGAGGTCGACCTGATAATAATTACAGGCAGCCAGAATTCCAGCATAGAGATCATCCAGCGCTTCAACAGAAAAGCGGTTAGAAATGCCGAGGGAGACGGTAATTTGCTTAGGTCGGGCATTCATGGCACAGATATCAGAAAGGTTGACGACTACCGCCTTATAGCCCAGATGTTTGAGAGGATGGTACATCAGATCGAAATGAATACCTTCTAACATCAGATCGGTGGTGACTACCGTAAGAAAATCACCATTTTCAATCAATGCGGCATCATCCCCCACTCCCAAAATTGAGCTCTTATTATGAAGCGTAAATGATTTGGTCAGATGATCAATCAAACCAAATTCGCCCAGTTGTCCGATTTCCGTACGTTTTTCACTATTCTCCATATTCAGTTTCTGATCTGTTATTTAATGACCCCTATTCAAGAAAATCCTCTTTATCAGAGGCAGTTGAAATACTCCGATGGATGCTGATCTGACAAATATCAGCGCATGTCGATTATTTCAACAGCATCCCAGGATAAAAATTATCTATTTTTTAATTAGTTTGCCAGCTTCAATCAGTTTTTTAATGACAAAGTTTTCTCTCTCCGGAAAAACAGCTATTGTAACCGGTGGTTCCAGTGGAATTGGTAGAGCCATTTGCGAGGTTTTTGCTGAAGCAGGAGCCCGGGTTCATATTGTGGATGTCAATACGGACGCAAAGGAATGGATAAGCTCGAAAACGTACGGCGGGG
>JBGTCB010000958.1:0-7313 GCA_041748995.1 Saprospiraceae bacterium
GTAAGTATCATCCACATGGAGATTCGTCCGTGTATGATGCGATGGTCCGGATGGCACAGGACTGGTCATTAAGATATCCGCTGATAGATGGACAGGGCAACTTTGGCCATATTGATGGAGACAGTCCGGCTGCAATGCGGTATACGGAGGCTCGTCTTGCCCGGATCGCCGATGAATTGTTGTCTGACATCAAAAAAAACACAGTAGATTTTACCCTCAACTTTGATGATTCACTAGAGGAGCCTTCTGTCTTACCTTCACGCATTCCCAACCTGCTAATCAATGGTTCTTCAGGAATTGCTGTGGGTATGGCCACCAACATGCTGCCCCATAATCTAAATGAGGTCATTGATGGGGTTGTGGCTACGATCAACAATCCGGCAATTGATGTTGAAGAATTATTTCAATATATCAAAGCTCCCGATATGCCCACGGGTGGTATCATTTATGGTCTCGAAGGTGTTCATGAAGCTTATCGCACTGGCCGTGGCCGCGTTGTGGTACGGGGTCAGGCTGATATAGAGACTACTAGTGGCGGAAGGGAACAGATCATTATTTCGGAGATTCCATACCAGGTTAACAAGTCTAACCTGGTCATGAAAATAGCCGAATTGGTTAACGATGGAAAAGTGGCCGGTATCAGTGATATTCGGGACGAATCGGATAACCGTACCGGTATGCGGATTGTCGTCGAAATTAAACGCGATGCCATGAGCAATGTCGTCTTAAGCCAGCTCTTTAAATATACCCCGCTCCAGTCGTCGTATGGTGTCAATAACGTTGCATTAGTCAATGGAAGGCCTCGTACGCTGAATTTGAAGGAACTCATTGAAGAGTTTATCCGGTTTCGATTGGAAGTGATTATCAGACGGACTGAGTTTGATCTTGGTAAAGCGCAGGAAAGGGCACATATCCTGGAAGGTTTGCTGATAGCGCTGGACCATCTTGATGAGGTGATCCGTTTGATCCGAAGCTCCAAGACTGTTGAAGAAGCCAGGGATGGTCTGATCAGTCAGTTTGAATTGTCTGAGATTCAGGCAAGAGCCATTCTTGATATGCGTCTCCAGAAACTTGTGGGCCTGGAACGAGACAAGATTAAAGAGGAATACGACGAGATACTCAAAACAATAGCTCATTTAAACGCTATCCTTGAGAGTGATGAAATGCGGAGGGGAATCATCAGAGATGAATTGGAGGAAATACGTCAGAAATATGGTGACGAAAGGAAGACCCGGATAACCTTTGCGGAGGGTGAAATCAGTATAGAAGACATGATTCCCAACGAGGAAGTCATAGTGACAATTTCGCATCTGGGTTACATCAAACGTACCAAAGTTGATGAATACCGTGTGCAAGGCCGGGGTGGCCGGGGGTCGCGTGGTAGCAAAACAAGAGATCTTGATTTCATCGAGCATATGTTTGCTGCCAGTGCACATAACTATCTTTTACTGTTTACTGAACAGGGACGTTGTCATTGGTTACGGGTTTATGAAGTACCGGAGGCTTCCAAAACTGGAACCGGAAGGGTGATCCGTAACATCATTCAATTGCCTCAGGACGACAAGGTAACTGCCTATATCATCATTGAGGATCTTACGGATGTCGATTTTTTAAATCAAAATTTCATCGTCTTTGCTACTAAAGATGGATTAATCAAGAAAACATCCGTTGAGGCTTTCAGTCGACCCAGAGTGAATGGAATTAATGCGATCACCATCAGGGAGCAAGATCAATTGATCGAAGCTAAGCTAACGAATGGCAACAATGAAATCATTCTTGCCAATCGCAATGGCCGGGCTATTCGGTTTCCGGAAAGTAAAGTGAGACCGATGGGCAGATCGGCGGCCGGAGTCCGGGGAATGACTTTGGATACTGACGGACAGGATTCAGTGATCGGTATGGTCTGTGTAAATCCGATTGAAGATCCTTCGATCATGGTTTTATCAGGTAAAGGTATGGGAAAACGGTCTGCTCTGGAGGACTACCGGATAACTAACAGAGGGGGTAAAGGTGTTAAGACCATGCAAATCACGGACAAAACCGGACAGCTGGTCGGAATCAAATCGGTATTTCCTGGAGATCAGTTGATGATCACTAGCAAAGAAGGAATCATGATCAGGATGTCTTTAGATAATATCCGTATTATGGGCAGAGCCACGCAGGGGGTGAGATTGATTGCCCTGGGTAGTGAAGATCAGATCGCGGACCTCACTGTGGTAAAGGAAACTGAGACCGCCGACGAAGAAGAATAAGTCTTCAAATCGAAATAATGCATAGAAATTAACATTTTACTAACTTTGTTTAACGTTTTCCATATAGTGTTTACCGCTTCAAGATTGTCTTATAGAAGGATCATAAAATTATTTAATTGCAAAAAAATCTAAAATTGACAACCATGAGAAATCTCATTATTATGTTTTTCGCGGTGTTCTTGACCGTTGGTTTCGCTAGTGCTCAGGAAGACTTGTCAGGTCTTACGGGGAAAAAAGCTTTGAAAAAAGCAACGCGGGCCTTCAATTCCTTTAACTTGGATCAATCAAATGGAGGTGAAGACCTGAAAGAAGCCAGGAGAGTCATTGACTATGTCGTAAAACAGGAAGATATTAATACCGATGCCGAAGTGTGGACCCTGATGGGTAATATCTACGGGTCATTTAATAGTTATAATCAGGCACAAAAAGTACTCAATCCGGGTTTTGAGGATTGGGAACCCAATGGCGGAATGATCGCGTTTCAGGCCTATAAAAAAGCTCTGGAAATAGATCCTCAAGAAAAAGACGCCCTCGAGGGTTTACGCCAGATTATTGGATCCATCAGCACCGCTGGTCTTGATGCTTATGAAAACGGTCAATATCAGGTCGCTTTTACTTCATTTCGATCGATTCTGGATATTCATGACTTGCTAAAAGAAAAAGGTGCTGTTAGTCCGTTAGATGCAGAGGAGGAATATGATAATCAATTGTATATAACCGGGTTGGCTGCCCTTAGTGCGGGTGACAATGTGGCCGCAAAACCTTTTATCGAAAAGCTATATGTTAAGAAATATGATAAGCCCGCCGTCTACGATGCCATGTACAAATTGACTATTGATGAAGATGTTGCTAAGGCTGAGGAAATTATGAATGTGGGTCGTGAAAAGTATCCTGATGACCTCGGACTATTGTTCAGTGAGATCAACCACTATTTAAAACTTGAAAAAGTTGAAGTCCTGCAGGATAAATTAAAAATAGCGATCGAGAAAGAACCAGACAATCCTTCTCTATATTCCACTCTCGGCAACGTTTATGATAAATTATATCAGAATAGTTATAAAGAGGGTAATGCAGATGCAGCTAATAACTATTTTGATCTGTCGCAAGAATATTATGAAAAGGCTATTGAGATTAAGCCCGACTACACAGATGCTATCTACAGTGTTGGTGCATTATATTATAATAAGGCTGCCATTGTAACTGAAGAGATGAATGCTTTGGCCAGTGACTATACCAAAGAGGGTACTCAAAAATACAATGTAAAAAAAGAAGAAGTGGAATCTCTGTTCTCTCAGGCCTTACCATTCTTTAAGAAAGTAGAGCAACTGGATCCTAATGACAAAAACACATTGATTGCCTTGAAGGAAATTTTTGCCCGTAAAAATGACTTTGAAATCAGTAATGAATTTAAAATGCGGCTCGAGAAGATTGAGTCCGGCGATACGATCAGTAAATCGTATTTCTAAGTTCTTATTATAAAAAACAAGTAGGCCGGGTTTTCCCGGCCTTTTTTTTGTCTCTAGCAGATACAATTTCGCTATCTTTTGGCTGTCAACCATTGAATGTACATGTCCTTTATTGTATCTCTGATTGATCAATGCTCAAGACTATCCGGACGTGTGGCAGCCTGGGGCACCACTCTTCTGGTTATCCTGATCTGTTCAGACGTCTTTATGCGGTATTTTCTAAATATCAGTCATGTCTGGGTTACGGAGCTGGAGTGCCATCTTTTTGCATTGATTTTTTTAATCGGTGCTGCTTATACATTAAATAAGGATGCCCACGTAAGGGTAGATTTGTTTTATACAAATTTTTCTGAACGTAAAAAGGCAGTTATTAATCTGCTTGGAGTACTTCTGTTTTTATTACCCTGGTGTCTGATTGTCATCCGGTCATCCATAAAATATGCAAAGAGCTCTTACCGGATCAATGAAACGTCACCTGATCCGGGTGGTCTTCCGGCACTATGGATTATAAAGTTTATGATCGTTCTGGCATTTCTCCTGTTGATTTTGGAAGCACTTTCTTTATTCATCAGAAGTTTGCAGGTCATTCGAAGGAAGCAATTGACAGTTTTTCCGAATTCTGACGAAGATTGATATGGAAATACTTGCTCTGATTCTCTTTGCGCTAATTTTTCTATTGATTCTTTTTGGCTTTCCAGTGGCATTTACCCTGGGTGGTTTGTCTGTCATCTTTGGCTACTTTGCTTTGGGCATTGAATTTTTTAATTTTCTGCCATCCCGCATTATGGGTGTCATGAGCAATTATGTCCTGATTGCGGTTCCACTCTTTATTTATATGGGTATCATGTTGGAGAAATCCGGCATAGCTGAAGAGCTATTGAACACAATGGCAATTCTATTCGGCAAAGTAAGGGGAGGTCTGGCTATATCTGTCATAATTGTTGGCGCTATGCTGGCTGCTTCAACAGGCATTGTTGGAGCTACTGTAATCACCATGGGTCTGATTTCGCTTCCTACAATGCTCAAAAGAAATTACAGCCCGGCATTATCTACAGGAACCATTGCTGCTGCCGGTACGCTGGGCCAGATTATTCCACCTAGTGTAGTACTTGTTTTACTTGGAAGTGTATTAAATGTACCTGTAGGGGATTTATTTGCTGCCGCCCTTTTACCAGGTATTATCCTGGTCTTCGGCTATATCATATATGTTTTGGTCATAGCTAAATTAAAACCCGGTTTAGCTCCGGCAATTCCACAAGAAGAAATCATGTTGGCTAAATCTGGGCACTTCTTCCAGAAACTTCTTATGGCATTTGTTTTGCCTTTTCTCCTTATTCTGGCCGTTCTTGGATCAATTTTCGCAGGTATAGCGTCTCCCACAGAAGCTGCTGCGGTTGGTGCACTTGGTGCCTCCATCCTGACCATTTTACAAGGTAAATTTAATCTCCGGATCTTAAAGCAGGTCA
Source organism: Saprospiraceae bacterium (assembly GCA_041748995.1). Taxonomy (GTDB): domain Bacteria; phylum Bacteroidota; class Bacteroidia; order Chitinophagales; family Saprospiraceae; genus JABDMH01. The sequence goes on from JBGTCB010000958.1 coordinate 5,185, forward strand.
TGCTACAGACAACCAGACTAACCTGTATGGTTTTCATGATCCTTTTAGGGGCTACAACTTTTTCTCTTGTTTTCCGGGGCATGGGAGGAGATCATTTTCTGGTAGATTTGATTAGTCAATCCAATCTCTCAGCATATACTTTCCTATTTTTGGTCATGGTATTGGTTTTCATCGCCGGTTTCTTTATTGATTTTATTGAAATCATCTTTATTATTGTTCCGGTCGTTGCACCAATATTCCAGAATTACGGTATGGACCTTGTTTGGATAGGAATCCTCCTGGCTCTTAATCTACAGACCTCTTTTTTGACACCACCATTTGGTTTTGCACTTTTTTATTTGAAAGGTGTTGCCCCACCAGCCATTACGACCGGACATTTATACCAGGGTATTGTACCCTTTATCTTAATACAATTAGTACTCCTCGTGATTGTGGTATTCTTTCCTTCAATCGTTCTGTATCTTATCCCAAAGTAATAGTGGCCGTTGATAATTCCGTCAGTGGTCAGTCCTCTAAGCAGTTTTTTTTTCCAGGTGTTATTACGATTCCTTTTAGAAAATTCTGGTTAATGGATCCTAGCAATACAATATTAGAGAGAGCAATGTATAAGCCATAGTGAAGCTGATCTAAAAGTAGAGAAGTGAGGGATTAAACCGGGATAATGTATTAGGGTTTTGTCGTGAAAGGCAGAAGTGAATAAAGACGGGCTTGGCCCTGATGCGAATGCCGTCAGGGTGCTCCAGAGGTTTTTGAGGGCATGAATGAGCGATTTGTGCCTCTAAGGCACAACGAGGATCTGGTAGATCTTCGAGCGAATGAACTGCTCGCGGATGGGAAAGCATGGTCACCATCATGGTGAGCATCAAAAATCGATGATGTGCCCGTATTTGCAGCAATTCTGCCTTGTAATAGAAAGTCTAATGTATAAACACCGGTAGATCTACGGTATTAGACAGATCCCTTCCTTAGCTATGGCTATGCCGATTTTAGTTTTCAATTTGCCAAAAAATATCAAGTTTCTTCTGTACGCATACTTATGAGACAATACACTAGAATTGCTTTAGTGCTATCTCAACTTCAATCAAATTTTTATCAACTACAAAAACACATTGGTCATACCCTGGAGGGCCCATGAAAAGGGTAGGGTTGTTGGAAAATCCAAATGGTTCCGAAGGTATCTTGAAAATCGATTTTCGATCCAGTTCATTATTTAGATTCATATCTTGAAATACGCTAATAGCATAATTACCAAAAGGTATCTTCTCGAAATCGATGTATCCGGTTGACTCACCGGACAAACTGATCGATCGATGTTCTAAACAGTCCTTTAAAAAACTTAACTTTTCGTTGGATAAGCAAACCTTGATTTCTCCGACACCCGATTTTATTTCGATGACCCTGACTCGTAAGGTCGCATTATTCAGAAGATCCTGATTGTTCTGACACAAGCCACTACTCCAGATACCTGCCAGTAAAAGAACACTAATTGTAAGATTAACTGATCTTTGCATTTACCTTTAAATATTGGTCATCAGAAAACTACCGTGTAAAAACTTTCTTCCAAAGAACATTGACTGCACATCACTTCTATTTATCTCTGGTCCTTCGTTTATAGATGTAAGAATATTCAATAATTGGATAACACAATCTTTCTCAGATCGATGATGATCCTGAATTCCAACTTGAGAGCAATTCGACTAACCTCTTAAAGATTAAAATTTATAAGGATGCAAACCTGGATATTGTTCGATCATGACGTCCATTATTTTAGCGCTGGATCGAGAGCGAAAGATAGCGATAACTATCTGACTTACTGTCATAGCCTGCCTTGCTGCAATCAATCAGGTAAGCCGAATCACACTATTAGATAGTTTGTCGAACAAAATTGTCCATAGACGAGATGCTAGAACTCTCTTAAGGGCACCTCTATTTACCTCTGAATGAGTAAAAATTCAAAAAGATGCAAGCCAGACAAGGCTGGAGGAAGGAAGATAGCCGTAGCTATCTGACTGACGATCAACGAAGTATGGCGAAGTATATTAAAGGGCACCTCTAAAAACCACGTTCAATTGTCAACCGCTTATCTACGACAAGCTATTCAAAAATAACCTGTGCGATACTTCGTTATC
>JBGTCB010000959.1:0-4888 GCA_041748995.1 Saprospiraceae bacterium
CGTTGCCAAATTTCATAAGAACGTCTGCTAGCCCTCCGCTGTATAGAATTCTCACGCTCCAGCTTTGGTGTGGGGCCCCACCAAAACATGCTAAGTCGGAAGGACCAAACCAATTTATTTTCTCCTTCATTAAACCTGTAGGGTGTATTTCTGGCGTATGGATGGTCTTTCTGGCAGGATCATGAGTCCAATGTAACGTCTCTACCCTTGCTTCCCGTACTTTTACTTGAGTTCTCCATCTTCTTCATATACCTCAGATATCGACCATCAAGTTGCGTAATATCAGGTCCGCACCCAAAATTAATCACTATAAGTCTGTATTCAATTTAATACGGAACTATAGTGTAAGAATACGGAACTCAGGTAGAAGAACCTTACTCTGAGCACCCCTAGTTTTGAGAAGCTAACAAAATGCTTGACTATGGTACAGATATCAAGCCATTATTTAACCGGAAAACTTATCTATCATGTTACTTCAAATCAAATCATACCCTGATCTTAAGGTTGTTATCATGAAAATCTTCACAATTGCATTAATATTTACTTTCGGTTATTTGTCCCTTTTTAGTCAGTCAATCCTGGGTGATGGTGGTACCAACGGGATTGGAGTGCAAGGAAACAGCTCTTCTAATTTTGGAGTGAGAGGAAACAGCTCTGCTTCTGCTGGAGTGTATGGAGTCAGCGGTTCTTCTTATGGAGTGTATGGAGTCAGCTCTTCTTCTGTTGGGGTCGTAGGGTATGGATCCACTTACGATTTTGACGCTGTGGGGCCAGGTGTAAATTATGGAGCCACCTCATCCATCCGATGGAAGAGAAATATTGTAAACATACCATCACCTCTCGAAAAACTAAATAGCTTGAGGGGCGTCTACTTTGACTGGGATGAAGCTCATGGTGGAAAACATGATATCGGATTTATTGCGGAAGAAGTGGGTAAGGTGATCCCGGAAATTGTTGTTTATGAGGAGAATGGAGTGGATGCCTCCGGAATGGATTATAGTAAAATGACTCCTTTATTGGTGGAAGCGGCCAATGCCATGCGTAACGAGTATCTGGAAGAGATTGCCGCAATCAAGAAAGAAAACCAGGAATTCAGGAAAGAAAACCAGGAATTCAAGAAAGAAAACCGGGAATTCAAGAAAGAAAATCAGGAACTAAAAACCAGGCTGGATAAAATAGAAAAGATGCTTGCCAGTCAGGAGGTTTCTCAATCTCCGTGAAGGTGTTTGACATAGCTGCTACGGTTTTAAATTACTCTACTCTTTCAGTGGCGGGATCCGGTTGCTCACCTAAAAATTCGACCCAGGCTTTTTTCATGCAGGGATAATTCTTTGCGGCTTCCGCTAAATCCATGAAGGCCACCAGATTGTCTTCAAAACGTTTGGCTAAAGTGGCATCTGCAATAGTGCCTTCAGGGGTGAATGCCTTATGCGACGTTGCCAGGGAAAACATGGCAGAAAAAACATTGGAACCAAGCTTTTCCAATGGTATCCTCAAAGACCAGAGTCCATGATTGCCTCCCCCCATTGAAGGTGAAGCAGACATCAGCAAAGCATGGCGCTCATTGAAAGGTTGGGGTCGAAACCGGGAAACCCAGTCAATGGAGTTTTTCAAAACACCGGGCATGGAGCCGTTATATTCAGGTGAGGAAATAATAAAAGCATCATTGGCTAAAATTCGTTTTCTGAATTCTTCTGCCCCTTTTGGATGGAAATTGTTTTTTTCTAAATCCTGATTGAAAGAAGGGCAGTCAAACTCACTCATGTTTGCAAAATCAACAATTCCTCCATTTTTTTCAATGACGGTCTCAGCCAACCTGGCTAATCGTGTATTCAATGAATCGACTCTGAGTGATGCGGAAAAAACCAGCAAACGCAGTGGTTCTTTGTGTTTAATTTTGTTTGATTCGTTCATAAATATTTTTTAAATCATCCTTATAATTAATGCGAAGATCAATCCGTCTATTTTTGAAATTTATCTGCATCAGTTATACAGATCCCTGGATGTGTTTCTTTTTAGCATGCCTCTGGTAAAATAGATGGTATCAGTATCCATCCAGCAGTTGCGAAGATAAGGGTAGCAGCGTATTTTATTCATGTCGGTCATATATTTTATGAAACATAAATCTTATTATAAATCCACCCATCAGTAGACCTATGCCTGAAATAATTACATTGAAGGGTAGGGAAACAGACATAACCAGACACCCTGTCAGGCCACAGACGGGAATGAACCGGCTGTACATCTGTTCTTTTTTTGGTTGCTTTAATGCCGATATGTTGGTGATGCTGTAATAAAGCAGGATGGTGAATGTGGAAGCTCTTACAATAAATTCAAATGTTCCGAAGATAGTTAGCAGTAAAATTATAATCCCTGTTATAATTATTCCCCAGTGCGGCACCCGATAATGACTATGTATTGCCTGAAAAACGGGAGGTAAGTCATGTCTTCTGCCCATCGCCAACATCATTCGGCTTATGCCTAAAATTTGGCTTAATAAGACACCGAGCATGGCAGTGGAGGCGCCAATCGTGGTAACTATACGAATAGACGGAGTGGTTAAATTTTCTGCAACAACCTGCAAGGGCGATTGGCTATGGGCCATACTTTCCGATCCAATGACCCCTATGGCTACGATAGAAACTGCAGCGTAAAGAACAAAGGCTGTTATAATGGTAATTATAATTGCTTTTGGAATTGTTTTTTTTGGTTCAGATACTTCTTCCGCAAGGGTTGCGATTCTTGCATAACCCGTATAGGCAAAAAACAAAAGAGCGGCAGCTTCGGCAATACCTGAAATACCAAAGGGGGCAAAAGGTTTAAAATTATCCGAATTGACTTCAGGAATTCCGCTAAAAATCAGGTATAAAAGGGAAAGTACCGTTATAGCCACAATGACGAGATTTATATTTCCTGCCTTTTTAATACCGAAATAATTGGCAACAGTAAGAAGAATAACGGCCCCAATAGAGAAAATAATTGGTGAAGTAATGGGGACCAATTGGTAAAAATAACTGCCAAAGCCTATGGATACTACACCTGCGGCAGCAAGTTTACTGATAAGAAACATCCAGCCTGCGGAAAAACCAAAAGCAGAGTTGATCAATATATAGCCATATTCGTAGGTACCCCCGGAATGAGGATATATTGCGGCTAATTGTGCAGAACTTGAGGCATTAAAGGATGCAATTATACCTGCGACTAAAAGCCCAACCAGAAACGCAGGACCGGAAACACCGGCAGCAATGCCTGTTACAACAAAAATACCTGCACCGATGATGGCACCCAAACCAACCCCGATTGCGTCTTTCAAAGTCAGCGACCTTAAAAGCCCTTTGTCATCCGGATTTTTCATTCTCCCTGTTTAGAATCAGCCAATTTATTGAAAATTTGTCATTACCCTGAGTCCCTGAGTGAATGTGAATCAGGAAAAGAGATTTTCCGGAAATCACCAGAAAATGGCTACCTTGGTGGCCGCGAGGTTAGTTAGCAACCTGTCAAATTTCAGGTTTAATTGTAATTCCCTTGGAATAAACTAATGATACCAGAACTTTCTTCGCTTTTTTGAAGTCCGTGGGAATGTACAATTTTTCTTCCAAATCACTGCCTGGTTTTAGATTTCCGGATTCATTGAAGTTGACAAGGGCGTTGTACTATACTTAACATTCAAGTCAACAAGTCTGATCATAATTTTTACTAACGCATTAAGAAATTCAAATGACCATATTTACAACACTACGACATACCGATTATTTTAGATCCATATTTACAGTTGCAATTGTTTTCCACATTGCACTTCTCTCCAACCTCGGTTTTTTCGGTTTGCCCTGGGGAGGATCTTTGTACGCTCAAAGTGACTCATCCGCTATTATGAATGTGGAATCAAGCGATAAAGGCATATTGATTCCCCGTGTCAGCCTGACTTCTGCGACAGATATGCTCACAATCAGTTCACCCGCCACTTCATTATTAGTGTACAATACAGCGACAGCCGGTGCAACACCTGATGAGGTTATACCCGGTTTTTATTTTTGGAATGGATCAAAATGGGTTTCTCTGACCGGCACTACAGGAGGTGGTAGCCCATTAGCTTTTTCCGATTTTTATGCCCTGATGCCTCCGGACAATGCTGCTACAGTTGCTTCCGGTGGTGCAGTACAATTCCCCCAGGATGGACCAACTAGTGGGTCTATCCTCCGTACTAGTGTTGATGCTTTTAACCTCCCTGATATTGGTACCTACCAAATCGATTGGATAGTCAGTATTGATGAAGCCGGACAGTTGGGATTAATGCTGAATGACGTATTCCTGTCGCAGACGGTTGTGGGTCGTTCAGCCGGAACAACGCAAATTGTGGGCTCACGATTGATTGAAACCACTACCCTGAACTCTGTTTTAAGTGTTGTCAATCCGGCAGATGGTGCGACTGCATTGACGATATCAAATTGGGCAGGTGGCACTAATCCAGTATCAGCCTCTTTGGTGATCAGACGAGTACAGTAGATCCTGAGTTTTCAAAGGGGAAAGTATGTAAATTGAAAGATTTCACCTAAGGGAGTAGAAATCAGAAATATAACCATTTTGCCACCCAATCAGCGAAAATCAGCGAGATCTGCGGGTTAATTTTCTCCCGCAGATTACGCAGATAAACGCAGAAGCGACCATTTAAAAAAACCAACTACAGGTCGGTCAAATGTGTCAGTTGCATGAAATTTTCTAAGTGCTAGCAACAGGAAAGACATTTCCTAAAGAGTAGGCTATCTAATTTAGGTTTAAATGATTCATTGACCCAATCAGCGAAGATCAGCGAGATCTGCGGGCTAATTTTCTCCCGCAGATTGCGCAGATAAACGCAGAAGCGACCATTTAAAAAAAACCAGCTTCAGGT
>JBGTCB010000960.1:0-8859 GCA_041748995.1 Saprospiraceae bacterium
CAATCGCTTGCAAAAAATGGGCTCCATCCCTGAATAAAAAGGGAATATCCATGATCGTTGCCATCGCTGAAAAGGTCGATGCATGCGAAGGTGCCAGAATAGCATAGTCAACCACAGCACCTATATTCATATAAGTGAAAAAGTCTTTCTCCACTCCTAATTCACCATTGGCATGTAATACAAACTCAATTGATTCTGAACCGTTGTAGTATTTCCTGACCAGCTCTTCAAATTTAACCAGAGCCCGGGTATATGCATGATTGTGATCAAACTGACTGGCTCCGTGCAGGATTATCTTTTCAGAGCGTTTTTGACTCCCGGACAATCCCAGTCCGAGCAATACGAGTATTACTGAAAAAATGAATACAAAACCGGTCTTGAGAAGGGCTTTATGCTCCACACTACTTGCTTAAATCCCGGAGACGAAGGTTTCTCCATTTCACCTGATAAGGAGTGTCCCTTTCACCGACACCATGCACTTGCAGCCCAATAATACCGGACGTTCCCAGGGCATCTTTAAAATCCGCACAAGGAATGTCATTTACGAAGGTCTTGATCGAAGTGCCGGCACACTCCACCCGGTACTTGTTCCACTGGTTGTCTTTGAACGCATTAAAGGCCGCAGAACCGGCTCTGGGAACATAGATCATAAATGCGCGACGTGCCTCGTCATACACCCCACCTGAGGCACCTCCGGATGCCAATGCAATTTCGACCTGATATCCATAGACCCTGTCCTTGGGAATGGTTCTTTGTATGGGCTCGCCTTTGTCATTCCTAAACCAGAACGTTAATTCTTCGGGAGCGATCTGACTACGAAACTGCACTCCTGAATTTAACTCAGGGTGAACGAGAAATACTTCAAACTCCAGAATAAAATCCGAGAACTGTTCATCGGTACAAAGGAATGTATTGGGGCTATTAGGTACCGAGGTACCTACAATGACTCCATCTTCCACATGATATTTAGCATGACCACTATGGATAGACCAACCATTCAATGATTTTCCATCAAAAAGGGATTTCCAGGTGGTTTCCTGAGCGGATAACCTCGGGCAGAAGAGCATTAAGATACAGATTATGATCACCAGATGCCTTATCATGATCTTTTAATTTTCCCTTTAAGATAACATTATTCATGAAGAGAAAACCACAATCAATACCGGGCCTGCAGAGTGGATTGCCGCGGTACCTTTGTCACCTGACATATAGCAGAAAATCAAGGAGACGACCACTTGCCTACAATTATTAACTTTAGGGGTACCATTTCAACTTCAACTTCAAACCGTGGTTAGAATGGATAATCGAACAATTAACAAGTTTAGGATATTTTTAAACAGGTAAGGACGAATACTCAAGAAATACATTACAAATTACAGTATGCGAATTGCAGGAAACGATCTTAGGATCATTGTAAACAAACTATCCGTCAGTTATATTGATGAAGGACCGGATGATGCACCGGTAATCATCTTCATTCATGGTTTTCCCTTTAATAAATCGACATGGAGCAGGCAACTGGATGTATTAAAAAGGGATTACCGCGTCATTGCTTATGATGTTAGGGGGCATGGAAACTCGGATGCCGGACCGGCTGATTTCTCCATTGAATTATTTGTAAATGACCTGATCGAATTTATGAATGCACTCGAGATTAACCAGTCTGTGTTATGTGGTTTATCGATGGGTGGTTATATAACCCTAAAAGCTGTTGAAAATTTTCCGGATCGCTTTCAGGCCATAGTCTTGTGCGATACGAATTGTATTGCTGACTCCGCTGAAACGAGGGAAAAGCGGATGAAAACTATTGAGAGTATAAATAAATATGGAGTGGAACATTATGCCGATGAAAGTTTAAAAAATCTATTTGCCGCTGGATCTCTCACCACCAAAAAAGATGAGATTGCCACTATCAGGGAAATAATCAGAAATGCATCTGTAGAATCACTTTCCCAAACCCTGCTCGCCCTGGCTGGCCGTGAGGAAACCTGCAGTAAACTGCCGGAAATAAGCGTACCGGTGCTTATCATGGTAGGAAAGGAAGATAAACTGACACCTCCTTCCGCATCACAGAGCATGCATGAGAAAATCAATGGATCTGTCTTGAGCATTATTGACCAGGCCGGTCATTTAAGCAATATGGAGAATCCCGTCGATTTCAATGCTCAGCTTCTTGACTTTATGGCATCTTTAACCGGGATTATGCATTAGACTTTCTATTACAAGGTAGAACTGCTGCAAATACGGGCACATCATCGATTTTTGATGCTCACCATGATGGTGACCATGCTTTCCCATCCGCGAGCGGTTCATTCGCTCGAAGATCTACCAGATCTTCGTTGTGCCTTTAAGGCACAAATCGCTCATTCATGCCCTCAAAAAACTCTGGAGCACCCTGACGGCATTCGCATCAGGGCCGAGCCCGTCTTTATTGCACTTCTGCCTTTCACGACAAAACCCTGATACATTATCCCGGTTTAAAAACAAACTGAAATCGATAAACCTGACAGCCCAGTATCGATTCTCCTCACAAGCTTCCCTTACCATTCGAATCTGACGATCTAAAAGGGTAAATTTTGCAGCAGGTTTAATTGAAGTGTATCCAATAATAGCAAATTGAGGCTATCCTGGGCCAAAGAATCAGTCAGGATTTCTTCCCGTGATTTGATCCGCATCGGACAGGCTAATTTTTGTCTTTGTTCTGTTGTCAAGGCGGGGAATTCCCCTCCTTGCCATGGTTCAAAGTCCGGATCATTTAAAACTTCCTTCATAAATAAAGCCCAGATAGGTAAGGCAGTAGATGCACCTTGTCCTTCCTCAAAATTACGGAACCGAACCAGGGGTGAATCACCACCCACCCATACGCCGCTGACCAGTTTTGGAGTGTATCCTATAAACCATCCGTCCGCATGATTTTGGGAGGTCCCCGTTTTAGCAGCAATCGGGTAGTTGTAAAGACCATATCGCCAGCGAAGACGACTGGCTGTACCGGAGTTTGCTACTGATTCCAGCATTTTAGTCATTATGGTGGCAATTTCAGGGTCAATAACCTGTATCGAATCCCGGGTACGAAAATCCACTAAAATTTTACCGTCAGAAGTGGCAATGTGGCTGATCGAGACCGGTTCTACTTTTTTACCCTGATTGGCAAAAATGGTAAAAGCCTGGGTCAGATCATACAGAGACATAGAGGCTGCACCCAAAGCTATCGATGGTTCTGTGGGAATATCACCGGTAATACCCATCTTTCTTGCTAGTTGAATGACCGAATCTACACCGGTACGCATGATTAAATCAATAGTCGCTACATTGATTGAGTGGGTGAGTGCACCCTGCATCGAATAACTTCCTCCGTATTTACCGTCTGCGTTCTGCGGTATCCAATCATCCAGATCCGTTCCATCTGGTTTAAAATTCGGTTCCGGATCATAGCGTCTAAAGTCCTTGATGGCCCAATCATGTTTGGCGTACTCGTGGTAGACCAATAACCTGTTTGGAATCTGTTCGCAAGGATCAATCCCACCAATGAGTGCCTGAGTGAACACGATCGGTTTAAAAACCGATCCCGATTGCCTTCTTGCCCGAACATGGTCGTAGTGAAAGAAATCAAAATCCGCCCCCCCCACCCAAGCCCGGATGAAACCAGTCTGAGGTTCGATTGAAATAAAACCCACCTGAAATAATCCAATGTGGTATTTAATCACTTCTATGGGACTCATTACTACTTCTTCCGGACCATCCCATGTGAATATGGTTAATGAATCTTTCTCATTAAATATTTCGACAATTTCTTCTTCAGAAAATTCCTGCGATTTCAGATGCTGATAGAGAAGAGAGTTTTTCATGGCTGACTCGATCGTGTTCACATCATGCCAGGGAGGGGTAAACCCTTTCCAATGTTGTTCAAATCGATTCTGAACTGCGGATAAATGTCTTTTAACTGATTCTTCAGCCTGTCGCTGCAACCCGGAATGTAACGTGGAATAGACCAGCAATCCATCTGTATGAAGGTTATAGGGTTCTCCGTTCGGTTTTTTAATATCCACCAAAATGCGTTCAGCTTCCTGCCTGACATATTCCCTGAAATAAGGGGCAATCCCCTCATTCCTGATCTCCCGGTTGTACTCGAGTTCCATGGGTAGCGCTTTTAAAGAATCTGATTCCGCTTTTGTAATAAAATGGTTCTTTTCCATTTGCTGAAAGACCACATTACGTCTGGTTTTGGCCCGCTCCGGATTCCGAACCGGATGATACAGAGATGTACCCCGGAGACTGCCGATCAGCACCGCACCTTCCTCCAGTTTTAACTCTTCGATTGGTTTGCTAAAGAATCTTTGTGCAGCCACGTCGATTCCAAACATATTATCAGAAAAAGGTACAGTATTCAGATAGAGGGCCAATAACATTCGTTTGGTATATGCTTTTTCCAGACGCCGGGCTGCAATTATTTCCCTTGTTTTATTCATCACTAAAGGTAGTACGTGGTACTCTTGACGGGTCAGCAGACTTTTGGCCAGCTGCTGCGAAAGGGTACTACCACCACCTCCGGATCGGTCTCCCCGCAAAATGGACCGGTAAAGCACTCTGCCCCATGAACGGTAATCAATTCCATGATGATCAAAAAAACGTTCATCTTCGGTCGCTACCAAAGCATGAATGATATCTATTGGGATACTGTCATAGGGCACCAACATGCGATATTGATTGTAATATTGCCCTATGAGTACATTATCAGCTGCATAAATTTCAGATACTGCCTGTGTTTGCATTCGTCTGAATTGACGGGATGTGGGCACAGTGTATGAAACTATAGTCACAAAGATTATCATGGTGAGAAACAATCCCACTACCATATACGCAGTCCATTTAATACCCCGGGATAAAAGCGGTTTTCTTACTGAAAACTGATGCCATCTTTGCTGCCATGGTTTGATATATGACTTGCTAACAGTTATTATTTTTTGCCAAATCGTTCTGATCTTTTGAAATGAGGCTTTCATAGGCTTTCTCTCAACCATAGAGACCGTGGGTTCTTCAATGAATAGATCGGAAAAATGCCAACCTTTATTGTTATCAGTAAAGATAGACTTGTAAAATGAAAAGTAAACTCATCAGACGAAAATGAGTACCCTCCGACTATTAGAACCATATCAAAATCACTATCCCATTTCTTGACCTCCTGGATCAAGAGGAGTCTGTTCAGAAGTGAGAACCTTACCGGCTACTTTAGTAGAGTTGTATTGCTGCGGACACCAAAAACATGGAAATCGACCTGGAAATTTCTCATCTTGTCACCAGATCACCGACAAGAATTATTTTAATGATCTCAAAAGATTGGAATAAAAAACTTACTCTGATAGCCGGCCGAATTCTATGGTTGCTGGCTTTTCTCTGGCTTTCATGCGGCAGAGAATTGTATGATCCACCAAAAAGTCCGGAGGAAACAGTAGCCAGTTTTACCATTTCACCGGAATTTACTGTGGATGTTTTTGCTGCAGAGCCTTTTGTGGCTGATCCGGTGGAGATGATTTTTGATGATAAGGGAAGAATTTTTATCGTCGAAATGCCGGACTATCCCTTCAAACCCGAACCGGGAAAAGGAGCCGGCAAGATTAAACAACTTTTTGATGATGACCAGGATGGACGCATTGACCGGGCTACCATATTTGCAGAGAACATAAGTGAAGCAACAAGTGTACATCCATGGAAAGATGGGTTATTGGTGGCAGCAGCGCCCAATATTTCCTGGTTAATAGATACGGATAATGATGGCAAAGCTGATTCCACCGTAATTTTATTCACAGGATTTTTTGAGAATAACTCCGAAGCGCAAATCACCAATCTCAAGTTCATGCCAGACAATTGGATCTATGCCTCAAACCATGGCCAGGGAGCAGAGGTGAAATTCCTCCTGGACACGGCAGCAAAACCAATTTCGATGGCAGGAGGTGATTTTCGCTTTCGACTCGACCAGGGTAAATTTGAACTGGTGAGTGGACCAGCCCAATTCGGTCAGGCTTTTAATGATCGCATCCATCGGTTTATTACGCAAAACACACTGCATATCCGGTATCCCATTATTCCCTGGAAATATTTACAGCGCAATCCAGTTATCCCTACAAAAAATGCTACGGTCAATATTTCTGACCATGACCTGGAAATGTTCCAGCTAACCCCCGCACCCTACTGGCGGGCCGAGCGTACACGCCGCCGGCAAATATCATATGACGAACAGAACCTGGGACGTATGGAATATGCCGAAGATCATTTTACCGGTGCATCAGGAGGTACGTTTTATGGAGGTCATACTTTTCCCAAAACTTTTTATGGTTCGATTTTCACAGGTGATGTAGCCGGAAATTTGATACACCGGGATATTCTGGTCCCTCTTAAAGACCGTCCTGCATATACAGCCAGCCGGACTCAAGCAGAAAAAACCCGGGAATTTCTTGCCTCGACTGACTCCTGGTTCAGACCTGCCAATTTTACGGTAGGTCCGGATGGATTCCTTTATGTTGTGGATATGTATCGTCAACATATTGAAACTCCACTATCCATTCCGGAAGACCTGAAAGAAGACATGGATTTTTTAGAAGGTAGCCAACGAGGGAGGATCTACCGGATTCGTCCGGTTGACCAATCTGCCATGATTCGATTTGACGATCTCAGTCAAAAAAGCAATACCGATCTATTAGCATTATTAAGCTATCCTAATCGCTGGCATCGGCTGCAGGCACAAAGACTCATTATTGAAAGGAAGGATGCAAATCTGATTGGGCCCTTAAAAGAGCTTCTAACTTCCAGCAATCATGAACTGGCCCGCCTGCACAGCCTGTATTGCCTGGAGGCTTTGAATGCTGTCGATATAAATGTCATTGAAAAAGCCAGCAACGATGCGTCACCCATAGTTCGGGAGCAGAGCTTGCTGCTTGCTGAAAAGCTTGAAAATGGATTGCCGGTCATTATGTCCCTGATAAATGATCCCGATATCCGGGTAGCTTTTCAGGCTTGTTTAAGTCTTGGTGAATATCAGGGACCAAACGTAAAGGAATCTCTAAAAAATCTTTTGATAAAGCATTACAGGGATGTTTGGTTTCAAATCGCTGTGCTCAGTTCTCCAACCGGATCTTCCATGGACTTCATGACAGATATAATCGCTGAAAATCCTTTTCTGAACGATGTCGACAGCATGAGTAATAGATTTCTTCAGGACATCGCATTTGTAATTGGTAACCGGCAGGAACCTGGTGAGTTGCAAAAAATCCAGGATCTTTTAAGTAATGAAAATTTACTTGCTGCGTCATTAAATGAAAGGGTTTTTGAGGGCTTTTTAAGCGGTGTGAAAAAATCAGCTAATAAAATCCGATTAAATCCAGCATTAACTGAAAAATTTAAAAAATTGCAGGAAAGCGATCCGGAAAAATGGAAAGACTTGGTATTATAACGATTCCTAATTAGCTGGTAATGTTAAATCTCAGGAAATCACACTACCGGTACCCAATAAGTACAATATGCATTGTCGTAGACCGGCCCCTTAAATAGAGTGCAGCCACCACATTTCTGACCTTCCAACGGAGGTTTCCAGAGATTACAGTTCGCACAGTTAGACTCGGCAATAGGTGTCTCCTCTACATAACCAAATCCTTTTCTTAATTGAAGATCTGATTCCGATAAATTGGAAAAATCGGTACAGGGATCAGCAGGTTCTGACTCTGGCTCTTTTTCAACCGAATCGCCGGATTTTGATGCGCAACTTGCAGCAACCCCTGCCAGGACCATCGTACCCCATAGAGTAACAAATGTTCTTCTGTTCCACACAATGCTCATTGTCTCATTAATATAAATTCTAATAAATTCTATCAATTTAAAATAAAAAGTGTAGCCCTTTACATATTTCTAAGAGTAAAGTAGAGTCTTGCTCTGTCAAATAAATAAGGCCATGGTGAAGGTAATATCTCGAGGTCAGATGAAGCAGCGACTGAATTCAACTGTCATTTTTACAGCCATAAATTTTCTGCACTGAAATTTTGACAGTAATTGCTTTTACTTTAAATCAGTATCCTGTCAGAATGTCTGATGAAATCCAATGGCAAAAAATTTGCATGTATTCAGATGTAAATAAAGGATTAATTAACTAAAATATTAAACAGGAAATTATGAAACTTATAAAAAGAAATGATGCTTACTTTCCATCCCGTTGGGAGGACATCTTTGACAGGAACTGGCTTAATCTACCCGGTTCACCACAGGCAGGAATCAGTTTTCCGGCAGTTAACTTTAAAGAAACAGAAAATGGCTTTGAAATTGAAATGGCCGTACCCGGTTTAAAAAAGGAAGATTTTAAAATTGATCTTGATCACAATCTTCTCACAATTTCCGCCGAAGATAAATCCGAGACTTCGGATAAAGACGCAGACGGCAGGTACACCCGTCGTGAGTTCAACTATCGATCTTTCAAAAGAGCTTTTACATTACCGGAAACAAGTGATGCAGATAAAATCCAGGCATCTTATCAGGAAGGGGTTTTGTCTGTCCAAATTCCTAAAAAGGAAGAAGCAAAACCGAAACCTGCTAAGTTGATTGAGGTGGTCTAAAAAAACAAAATACAGTTTAAAAGCTGACTTTTTGGAATCCAGGATGAAAGGGTGTGATACAAGATCATACCCTTTCATTTGTTTTACGATATGAAATCACCGGCTTCTATGTTCGGTCCCGATAGCTATTGGGAGGGAAGATGTGGAACACCCTCGAAATAGTCTCCCAGCATGTTTATTTTTGAAATGCCAAGAACTGTAGTCAGACTGTGCAATTATCTGTTTATACAGAATGTAGACTAAGTTAGTTGAGCTTTCGGTGGAG
>JBGTCB010000961.1:0-5260 GCA_041748995.1 Saprospiraceae bacterium
CTATTATATGTCAGAAGTTCAATATGAATTTTCTGATCATTATCTTAATATTCGCAGGAGGGAGGAACGTCTGTATCCGGATGATCTCGTAAAAAACTTGCCCTATCTTCCTAAAGGTCATTGCCATCATCATGAATGGAAACTTCGCGAGGACTCCATGAAGAGAGTGCTTTCTTCACTAGAAAAAGGGAGGTACCGTCATATTATTGATCTCGGGTGTGGGAACGGTTGGTTTACCCACTATTTAGCAAATAATGAACAATGTCACGTCTTTGGAGTCGATATAAACGAGATTGAACTTGTTCAAGCTGCTCGTCTCTTTACCACCAGTAATTGTCAATTTATCTATTGGAACATTTTTGAAAGCAATTGGCTTGGGCCTAAACTAGATTTGATCATTTTAAACAGCAGTATTCAATATTTTGTCTCATTGACACGATTATTAAAGAAGCTCCTGGTTCTCTTAAGCGATAAGGGAGAAATTCATATTTTTGACAGTCCTATCTACCACTCAAAAGATGTCGAAGCCGCTAAAGCTCGAAGTCTAACCTATTTTACCGAAAGAGGTGAACGTGATATGAACGCATTTTATCATCACCATTGCTGGGGAGATTTAAGCGAATTCAACTATAAAATAGCATTCAATCCGGAGGCCCCCATGACGAGAATAAAGCGGAAGCTCTTCAAAAATGATTCTCCATTTCCCTGGATTATTCTGAAAAAAAACGGTCATGAGTGATCGTTGGTTTTATGTGGGCATTATTCTACTAATGTCCATGCGTCTCGGGCACCTCGGACCATCGATTGAGGAGCCTCATGCATGGCGGCAGTGCGATACCGCTTATTATATCCAGGATTTTTACGAAAAAGGTATAGACCTATTACACCCGGCAGTGTGTTGGATGGGCGCAACTGATACCCTGGCGTTGGAGTTCCCCCTTCCCGAAGCAATGGTTGCAGGATGTTATCGGATTTTCGGAGAATCCATTCCTTTAGCACGGTTGGTATTTCTTTTGTTTTTTATCGGAGCCACCTACTATTTCCATCAGATCATAGATTTCCTGTTTGGCATTGAGTTGGCCAGGTTGGCGACGCTAATTTATTTAGCATTGCCATTAAGTTATTTTTATTCCAGAGCCATTCATATTGATTTTTCAGTGATATTTTTTACTCATGTAATGGTTTATTATTTTCTTATCGGAATTGGCCGAAAGAAAGGAATACTTATACTCCTCAGCGCATTTGCAGCTTGCTTCTCCTTCACCATCAAAGCACCGTATGCTTTTTATTGGGCCTTGCCTATGCTCTGGTTTTCGATCGATCGGAAGGCTTTTATCTGGGCAATTCCCTATATGGGAGCCTATTTTCTGCCCGTGCTTTTATTTCTTCTTTGGCAATGGCATGTAAGGATGATTAATGATCAAGCACCGGATCTTGATTATATTTTACACTACCATAAAATGACCCAAAGTTCTGGATGGTACTTTGGTACCTGGCGACAGCGGCTGTCACTTTATCCCTGGTGGGTTTTATTTGAAAGGGGTATTCTTGACGTGGCAGGATGGGGAGGTATTGCAGTTTTTGTTCTAGGGTTGATGAAAATCAGGAAGTTGGATAATTTCCAGTTTTTGATCTATTGGATGACAGGACTAATTTTGTACGTACTGATTTTTTTTAATCTTAATTTTGTACATAATTACTATCAAATCCCGCTTCTCGCTCCAGTTGCCGCTATTGTCGGTAGAGGTGTGCAGATGCTGGGATCCTATCATGTGCGATTGTATTGGATTTCATTGAGTCTTATAGTGGCTGCTAATTTATGGTATGCCGAAACTCACTACTTCATCAAACAACCGGTTTATGAAGAAATTGGTCGGTTGATTCAATATAATACCCCAGATAGGGCATTGGTTATTGTAACTTTTGACCGAATGGATTGTCGCAATCCTCAATTGCTTTACCGGGCAAGGAGGAGAGGGTGGTCTGTTGAAGAAGCTGCGTTGAAGCCTATAGTAATTGAACGGCTTCGTCATGAAGAGGGAGCCCAGTTTTGGGCCTATGTTGGACCTGAATTGCCAAAATCGTTGATGCGAGAGTATTTTGATTCCTTAGCTTTACCGGAGGTTTTTAATCTGCAGGGTGAAGACCTGAAGCTTTTTATTTTTAAATTCAGCGATTGATCCAAATGAATTGACTTCACCAAACGATTATTAGAGGGTCGACCGGATATTCATGGCTGAAAACAAGCGATTAAATGAAGACTTCGAAGACCATTAAATTTAAAGAAGCATTAAAAAAAATGTTACCGCAAGAGCTCATCGATCTTTTTGCACAATTGAAATACTCCAAACGGAGATCACAATTCCGTAAAATGGAAATCAAACAAGTATTTACTCACATTTATGAAGTAAATTATTGGGGAAATAGCGAGAGCATCTCAGGACCAGGTTCTTCTGTAAATCACACCAAATTATTGGTTGATCAACTGAAACTACTTTTAGATCATCTGGATGTTAAGACGATCCTGGACATACCGTGTGGAGATTTTAATTGGATGCAACATTTGCAATGGTCTAAGATGCATTATACTGGGGGTGATATAGTCAGGGATTTGATTTTAAGAAATAGGAAGCAATTCGGGAGTAAGAATATTAACTTCGATGAGTTAGATTTAACATCTAATGATTTGCCTGTCTCGGATGTGATTGTCAACCGGGATGGCCTGGTCCATTTTTCCTTTGAAGATATACGGCTGTCTCTCAAAAACATTTGTCGGTCAAAAAGCCACTATCTGTTAACAACGACCTTTTTAAAACACACCCTAAACTATGATATAGTATCTGGAGATTGGAGACCACTAAATTTTGAGCGACCACCATTCAGGTTTCCCAAACCAATGTATATTATAAGCGAATACAGTGAAACAGCATTTGAAAAGCAAAATAAGGGAAAGTCTCTCGCATTGTGGGATATTGCCGATCTGATGTCAATACCTTTTATAGCTCAATGAATCCTTCGAATCGTACCTCTGAATTAAGCGAAACGCCATCATATCAGATTTCTACATATGCTATTGGAAGATGGTTAGCGAGATTTAAGAGTGTTGAAACCAGGAGAGGTTTTTGCACTGAATGAAACAACTTGCAATTTTTCGAGAGTGTCTGATCCTGTTTAACAGATGCCCTGTCAACAAAAATGCGTGTCGATGATACGAAGCTCCAAGATTAATCCTGATGTAGTACTATTAACTATACCACTTATTGTTACAGTACTTTTACGGATTTTGGGTTTTGATGGCATGGTAGGACAAGACAGTTATGCCTATGTCGATTATGCAAGGTTTTTATTCAACGACGCTTCAGCCTGGAGATGGCAGGTAGAATTCGTCTGGCCTTCTGGTTATTTGTGGCTCGGAGTAATACTGAGTTTTACAGGGTTACCGATTCCTTTGTCGCTGCAATTAATTAGTTGCTTGAGTTTATCTGGTACCTTGATTATGGTTAGAAGGATATTGTTGGATATCTATCCGAATGCAGATAGAAGATTAATGCTAGGCTATCTTCTTCTCTTTGGTGTTTTTTCACCGTATTTTTTACGAAGTGCCATGCTTACTACTCCTGATGTCTTGGCAGTTTTCTTTGTAGTAGCCGGTCTTTACTGGATCGGTCAATATTTGAAGGAAAATTCCTTTCAGGATCTGCTCTTGGGTACCGTGATGCTTTCGTACGTACCATATGTCCGGTATGCCAGTATTGTTTTCTCCATTTCCTTAGCCATAATGGTAATGATCAGATGGTTTAGAAAAGGAAGCGACCGCAAACATCTTGTGGTATTACTGATTCCAATCGTATCTCTCTTAATCAGCATTTTCTACACGCATGACTTTGACAAAATGTCAAGTAATCTTGCTGGTAAATTCTGGAGCGTAAAAAATTATTTCTCGAGTAGTTTTGCAACAACTGAGGGACATACTGATCATATGTTACCTAATATTATCTATGTTTTTTATCCTTTGATTCATTACGGCTTTACTTTGATTGGTTTACCCCTCTTTCTGATACTATTGCATTCAGGGAATCGGAGAAATGAATATTACCGACTAATTTTAGTCTGCTATCTCACCTATGCATTGTTTCTTGCCGGAATTAGTGACCAGAATCCACGGTTCTTGCTCCCAATGGTTCCCTTAGTTCTGATACTAAGCTTTTATGGATTTATGAAGGTGTTAAGTAGTCCCTTTGTCATTAAATTTGAAAAGGTGGCATGGGTGCTATTTTTCACTGGTCAGATTTTTCTGTCGGGGTTGACTTTTCGGGCTATCTTTCAACGAAATGCAATAGAGCAAGAGATTCAAAATGCATTGAGCAGGACGGAGTATGGCACCAAGACTTTATACAGTTTTGATATCGATGTTAGTTTGGTATCAAGAGGAATCCCGTTTTCAGTGATTAATCTTTGGACTGAGCCACTGGACTCTTTTGAGAAGGGGGCGTTGGTTCTATTTAATGAAGAGCGGCTTGCTCAACAGTGGAAAGATAATAATCCTATGATTAATTGGAATAGATTACGAGATAAGCATCATCTTAAGGAAGTAGATGAGTTTTCGGACCACTGGAAATTGTATCAAATTGGACAGGAACAATAAGCAGCACCTAGTTTTTTTTACACCGGGTTTTCCAAAGGATGAGTCGGATACCACCTGTATAACAGCGCTGCAAATATTTGTTAAGGCATTCTCACAGAAATTTGAAGGGAAGGTGTCGGTAATTACGTTTCAATATCCCTTTTTCACCGGATCATACCAGTGGCACGGTATCAACATTTATGCGTTGGGTGGCAGTAACCAAAACTTCAGAAAGTTGTTTGTTCGCAATAGGGCAAAAAAATGTTTCAAATTATTAAATGTGGATTGGCCGGTAACTCATCTGCATAGCTTTTGGTTAGGCGAATGCGCTTGGCTGGCTTCAATTATTGCAAGGCAGTACAGCTTACCTCATAGCTGTACCCTTATGGGGCAGGATGTGCTACCAGGAAATCGCTATATAAAAAGGATTAGGTCACCTATACGCCTGATCACACTATCTGATTTTCACGCTCGTCAACTTCAGATAAATTACCATGTCTCTTCCGAAATCATTCCATGGGGAGTATCCTCTCTTAACATCGAAGCAGGAGAAAAGTCTATTGACCTGATTGCTGTTGGTTCCCTAATTCCACTTAAATGTTTTGATGAATTGTTCATGATTATAAGCCAGATTAG
>JBGTCB010000962.1:0-11714 GCA_041748995.1 Saprospiraceae bacterium
TTTCTTTCTGCCGGTGTTATGGCAGGTTAACCTGGCGGATTTTGCCAAAGTGCTGGTCATCAACTTACTGGTGTCACTCGCAGTCGCCTTGTTATTTATTCCGGCTCTCCTGGCAAGGATGGACTTGAAACTAAGCACCAGGTCAGGAAATCGCACAACCATCATATCCGATAAACTCAATAAGGCGTATGAAAAAACCCTGCATTGGATCATCCGGAGAAAAGGCTGGGTGATTGCCTCCGTCATTCTTTTATTTGGTCTGCCGGTTTTTATGCTCCCCACTAAAATAGAAGGCTGGAACTGGTATAATCAAAGTATCGGCCATGAATGGTTTGTAGAAAATATCCGCCCGACGGTCAACAGAATATTCGGAGGCACCCTGCGGTTGTTTACCTGGTATGTGTATGAGGGCTCTTCTTATCGCCAACCGGAGGAAACGGTGCTTTATCTTCGGGCTTCGATGCCTCCGGGCAGCACGGTCGATCAAATGAATGAAGTGTTTGAAAACGTAGAAAACTATTTGCGTCAATTTCCTGTCGAAATAAATAAATATGTCAGCAATATTTTTAGCGGAGATTATGCTCAAATGACCATTTATTTTGATAAAAATCATGAATTTACCTTTCCCTATGTTTTAAAAAACCGCTTGATCAGCTATTCGACCAACACGGGTGGCGTCACCTGGAGTATTTACGGTGTGGGGCGAGGCTTCTCCAATGCCAGTGGCAGCAGTCCGCCCCGGTTTATTGTATCCATGTATGGCTATAATGATGAAATTTTGAAAACTCAGGCGGAAAAACTGGCCGGCATCCTGCTTGAACATCCCCGGATCCAGGAAGTGGACATCGAGGCCAACATCGATTGGTTTCGCAAAGATCAGTTTGCCTTTAATCTCCTACTCGACTATCAAAAACTGGCTGAGGAGGGCATTTCGGTGCGGCAAGTGCAGGACAATATGGCTGATTATAACCAGGGCAATTATCCGGATTTTTACCTCCCCGGCCGTCGGGCAGTGCGTCTGGTTAGTACTCGTCAGTCACAAAATGATCTCTGGCTATGGCAAAATAAAATACATGAAGCCGATACCTCTAAATTTCAATTTGCCGCACTGGGTACGATCAATAAACAAAAAATGGCTCAGGCTATTCACAAGGAAAATCAACAGTATATCCGGAAGCTTGACTTTGAATATACCGGCTCGTATCGTTTTGGTAGTGAATACCTCGACGAATCACTGGTTCAAATGAAACAGGTGATGCCCCTGGGTTTTACGACTGAACGGGAGACTTATTCTTTTTTTGGAAAAGAAAAGAAAAAACAATACGGCCTGATCCTGTTGATCATTGGTTTGATTTTTTTTATTTGTTCGATTCATTTTGAGTCTTTTAAACAAGCAATAGCAATTGTGTTGTTGATCCCCATTTCCTTCATCGGTATTTTTATTACTTTTTACTGGTTTGACGGTTCGTTTGATCAGGGAGGGTATACTTCTTTTATACTATTGAGCGGTCTGGTGGTCAATAGTCTGATTTTAATTATTAACGATTACAACCATTTCAGAAAAGCGGATCTAAACCGGTCGAATTTCCAAAGCTACCTGCTTGCTTTCCGGCATAAATTTCTCCCGATCATGCTCACCGTGGTATCAACCGCTCTGGGCATGCTTCCGTTTTTGATGCATGGACGTCAGGAAGTATTCTGGTATGCTTTGGCATTGGGTACCATTGGCGGGTTGCTTTTTTCGGTGGTGGTGGTGATGCTGGTGATGCCGGTATTTTTGCTAGGAAAGCAAGATTTCATCCCGGGTCCCAATGAATGACTTGATCTTATCGTCCACAGACATGAGTCCTTCAATGTCTTCTCATAGTTCTTGCTATGCTCATTTCTAGAACCTGAGACTTAGTCATGACAATTTGCTTTTGACAAGATAACATATTAGATTAAGAATATTTAATTAAAATAATCTCCTATGAGAAGCCGCAGAATATAGATTCTGCTTTCTCTCTCCTAATCGAGAGAGGTATTCGAGACCACATTGTAATGGATTCCTGCTTTTTGAATATATCACTCACCCACAATCGGTTGACATCTGTAAACCCGAATCGAAAATCTAAAAGAGCATCCTTCAAACCACCGGTATAAAATACCGGCTGACCACCGTGCCGAGGCCGATTATTTTGGAAATGTTAAAAGCCTAATACTACTCAAATTCTGACTTTGGTAAATGGCTTTGCCGAATTATGGATCTTAACGTTCCCCTTTTTATTTCTTTATGGTTCGGTACCGGTACAGTGATTGTTGATGTTTTGGTCCTTTTCTGCATAAGAATATGGCTTCCTTTTTGACGAACAGATCTAAATCCATTCTGTTCCAGTATTTTACATACCTCCTCTCCCGATAGGACCTTCATTTAAACTGTTACCTCCACCCAGGTAACCAGAACTTCATCATGTAGTCTCTCCTTTTTCTCTTCATCGGAGGCTAATTCAAAGAATAATTCCAATGCTTCCTTCAGATTGCTTCTTGCTTCTTCAATGCTCTTGCCTTGACTTGCTACATCAACCTCAGGACAAAATGACACATACATATCATCTTCCCGCTCTATTATGGCTGTAAGATTCCTGGACTTTTTCATAATGCAACTATATTTGTCGACATAAAATTAACTATTTATTCAAGGTTTTTTTAACCACATTTTTATGGATCTCTGTATCGCTTCTTAAGATTCATCTCAAGAGTGCCATAGCTATCCCGGGTGCGGCTCAGGAAACCGCAGAGATGACTCACCTGCAATAATTGATATAGATTAACTATAATAACATAAATAAACAGCTTTCACTTCAAGAGTGGCAGACTTCGATGTCAGTTGAGTATTTCTGCTTGAGTTTGGACCATCAGATTCAATCATCACCTTGCTATATAGAAAAATGGCTTGAACTTATCTAAACCGGAAAAAATCTGTAAATTAGAGCCAGCCACCGAATATTGGAAACGGCTACTATTTAAAACGTGAAAAAGAAATGAAAAGAAGAACTTTCGTCAGAGGAGTGGCTGCTGGTACGCTGGGTGCAGCAGCACTGGGCACAGCTGAAGCCCGCTCTCATGCCAACCCAAAAACAGGTAACCGAAAAGTTTTAATGAAAGTTGGATGTCAATCAGGTGGCACAACAATTGAAAATCTGGAGTTCAAAGCCCGGCATGGGGTATTTAATATCGATGGAGGCAGCCCTGAAATTATCGAAGGGGTTGGCTGGGATCTGGAAGACAGTATGCGAAAACGGGAAGCTTGCGAAAAATATGGCATCAGTCTCGATGCGTACCACTTACCACTCACCTCTGCTGGAATTGATCGGGTGAAGTACCCGAATATGATGCTCGGAAAAAGCCCCGAGCGTGATCGCGAAATTGAGATCATTCAACAGATGATCCAGGTAGCTGGCAAAACAGGTGTGGGCTTATTAAATTATAATACTACCATTCATCGCGTGTTACGTACAGGATACACCGTCGACCCGAAACGTGGTGGTGCTTCTTATAGCACATGGAATTACGAAGAAGCGGTAAAATTGAATGAGCCCAAGACCATTGCAGGTGATGTATCTATCGATGACATGTTTGAGCGCATAAAATATCTTCTTGACCGGATTATACCGGTAGCAGAGGAGTATAAAGTTAAACTCGGCAATCATATCGCTGACCCACCGACACCAGTGGGATTTCGGGGAATTACCCGTTGGAACAGTCCGGATGTATTTGCTGGCATGAAACGATTTGCTGAATTATCGGATAGTCCATATCATGGATTTAATTTTTGCATCGGCTCGATTGCCGAGGGCCTAAAGGATCCAAAGACAGAAATTTTACCGATTATTAAATACTTTGGCGATCGCAATCAGATTTTTAATATCCATTTAAGAAATATCAAAGGTGGCTGGAATAATTTTCAGGAGGTATATCCGGACAACGGTGATATGGATTTTCTGGAAGTCATTCGTGCCTTGCGTGATATCGGCTTCGATGGAATGGTGATGCCCGATCATGTCCCAAGACACCATGCTGAAGGAAGCGGTAGTCAGGCATTTGCCTTCGTTTATGGCTACATTATTGCAATGCTGCAAGTAGTGTCTTCAGAGGCTATGAGCTAGTGCATGAATATGGCACTGGGTACTATCGGAGGGTCGCTTTTTCAGTGATCGTGGTTTTGCTGGTCATGCCGGTATTTTTGCTGGGAAAGCAAGATCTCGCACAAAGTCCTCTGGTTTAAACTGTGGGTGATATCGCAAAAAATCAGACACTGTCAAAGGGTAAAGATTCCCCTGATAGTCCAGCCGGGTTGTGTAAAATTTTACCCTACCTTTGCTTGAATCACAGCGATGCAAGACAAAATCTTACCATATCAACCTAAAAACAAAATCAGGATTCTAACCACCGGATCCCTGTTTGACGGACATGATGTGGCCATCAATATCATGCGGCGCATCATCCAGGGTACCGGAGGAGAGGTGATCCATCTCGGGCATAATCGTGCCGTCGACGAGATAGTACGGGCTGCGATCCAGGAAGATGTCCATGGCATAGCCATTACTTCGTATCAGGGCGGCCATCTGGAGTTTTTTAAGTATACTTTCGACCTTCTGAAACAACACCATTCCGGTCATATTAAAATTTTTGGTGGTGGTGGTGGTACCATCCTGCCCTCTGAAATGGAAGAGCTGCATGCATACGGTATTAGCCGTATCTATTCACCGGATGATGGCAGGTCCATGGGACTGCAAGGCATGATTAACGATCTGATGCGTCAATGTGATTTTATTTTATCGCATTTAAATGGAAAAGTACTTACACAGCTTGATACCTCGGACCATCAGCTCATTGCCCAAAGCATCACTTGTGTAGAGAATGGAACAGAAAAAGAACTGACGCATATATTAAATCAATCGTACGACCGAAAAAATATTTGGGGAGTTGCCGGTACGGGAGGTGCAGGAAAATCGAGTCTGGTCGATGAAATTATATTGAGGTTCTTAAAGGTGTTCAGAGATAAAACCGTGGCTATACTGTCCGTTGATCCTTCCAAAAGGAAAAGTGGTGGAGCCCTGCTGGGTGATCGTATCCGGATGAATGCCATTCATGATCCACGGGTATATATGCGCTCCATGGCAACCCGTCAATCCAACCGGGCAGTAAGTCAGTCGATTGGAGGAGCGATTAAAATATTGCAAGCAGCCGGTTTTGATCTGATTATCCTGGAAACATCCGGTATCGGCCAATCGGATACGGAGGTCATCGACCATGCTGGCATATCCACCTATGTAATGACTCCCGAATTTGGAGCGGCATCGCAACTTGAAAAAATCGATATGCTGGATTTTGCCCAACATGTAGTCATTAATAAATCGGATAAGGCAGGTGCCGCCGATGCCTTGCGGGATGTCCGAAAACAATATCAGCGCAACCACGGACTTTGGAATACGGAAGCGGAAAAATTACCGGTTTATCCTGCCACCGCCTCCCAATTTAATGATCCGGGTGTCAATGCATTTTTCGCCGAATTAATGGATCATTTCTTTCCGGAAGAAAAGAAAGAATTGCCGTTTGAAATCAAACAAAAAAAAGTTCAGATTATTCCACCGGGCCGGGTCCGTTATTTGTCGGAGATCTGTGAAGTCATCCGGCAATATGACCAGCACGCTAAAGAACAAAGCCTTTTGGCCGGAAATTTATTTAGCCTGGAAAATGTCAAAAGAATATTCGAAGACAAAGAAATAAATGACCGGATAAAAACTTCTCTTGACTTATTAGCCACTGAAACCCAGGAAATCAAAAAAAAGATTTCTGCTGAAAATCTGGAGATTCTTGAGAATTGGGATCATAAAGTCAATCAATACAAAAGCGAAAAATTCACGTATCAGGTTCGTGAAAAAAGCATAGAGGTCGATAATTTTTCGATCTCCCTTTCCCAGCAAAAAATACCGAAAATTTTGCTCCCCTCCTATCGTGACTGGGGAGATCTATTAAAGTGGAATCTGCAGGAAAATGTACCGGGAGCGTTTCCCTATACAGCCGGTGTTTTTCCATTTAAGAGACAGGCGGAAGATCCCACCCGGATGTTTGCAGGAGAGGGAGAACCGGAGCGGACCAACAGACGCTTTCATTATGTCTCAAGAGGCATGCCGGCCAAACGTTTGTCAACCGCTTTTGATTCGGTGACGCTTTATGGTGAAGATCCGGCGTCAAGACCGGATATTTTTGGTAAAGTCGGTAATTCGGGAGTTAGTATCTGTACCCTGGATGATGCAAAAAAGCTTTATTCGGGATTTAATCTCTGTGACCCGGCTACCTCGGTATCCATGACCATTAATGGACCTGCAGCCACCATTTGTGCATTTTTCATGGATGCCGCGATCGATCAGCAATGTGAACTCTACATAGCACAAAATAACCTGCACCATCTGGTCGAAGCAAAACTCAGGGAGGTCTTTGATGATAAAAATCAAACCCGGCCGGTTTACTTTGGACCGATACCGGACGGAAATGACGGTTTAGGTCTTATGTTGCTAGGTCTTTCCGGTGATCAGATATTACCGCCGGATATTTATCAACAAATAAAAGAAAGGACTTTAAGATCCGTCAGAGGCACGGTGCAGGCGGATATTCTCAAAGAAGATCAGGCACAAAATACCTGTATCTTCTCGACCGAATTTTCCCTTAAATTAATGGGAGACACCCAGCAATATTTTGTGGATCATCAGGTGCAAAATTTCTATTCGGTTTCGATTTCCGGATATCATATCGCCGAAGCAGGTGCTAACCCTATTTCCCAGTTGGCTTTTACCTTGTCCAATGGATTTACTTTTGTCGAGTATTATCTCTCCCGGGGCATGCGCATTGATGAATTTGCTCCCAATTTATCATTCTTTTTTTCCAATGGTATTGATCCGGAGTATGCGGTCATCGGACGGGTTGCGAGAAGAATTTGGGCGAAAGCGATGAAATATAAATATGGAGCCAATGAACGCTCCCAAAAATTAAAATACCATATCCAGACTTCGGGTCGTTCGCTGCATGCCCAGGAAATTGATTTTAATGATATCCGGACCACGCTGCAGGCGCTATATGCGATCTACGACAATTGCAATTCCCTGCATACCAATGCTTATGATGAGGCGATCACCACTCCCACGGAGGAAAGTGTGCGACGGGCAGTAGCCATCCAGTTAATCATAAACCAGGAGCTCGGACTGGCTAAAAATGAAAATCCTCTGCAAGGAT
Source organism: Saprospiraceae bacterium (assembly GCA_041748995.1). Classification (GTDB taxonomy): domain Bacteria; phylum Bacteroidota; class Bacteroidia; order Chitinophagales; family Saprospiraceae; genus JABDMH01. The sequence goes on from JBGTCB010000962.1 coordinate 7,273, forward strand.
CTTTTATAATTGAAGAATTAACCGATCTGGTGGAAGAAGCAGTATTACTGGAATTTGAAAATATATCCTCACGGGGAGGAGTATTAGGAGCTATGGAGACCATGTACCAACGCAGTAAAATTCAGGAAGAAAGTCTCTATTATGAAACATTAAAACACGATGGTAGTTATCCGATCGTGGGAGTGAATACGTTTTTAGCCAGCAATAATTCACCAACCACTATCCCTAATGAAGTGATCCGGGCCACTCCGGAAGAGAAGGCACGGCAAATAGAAAATCTGGAATCCTTTCAAGTCAGAAATACCGGTCAGTTAGGGGAATCCATTGATCAGCTAAAGAAAATAGCATTGACCGGAGGTAATCTATTTGAAGCATTGATGGAGACAGTTAAATATTGTTCCCTGGGGCAGATCACGCACGCCTTGTATCAGGTGGGTGGTAAGTACCGGAGGAATATGTAGTGGGCATCTAATAAAAATCTGAGGGCCCAAATAGCTAAGATCCCTGAGTATTTGAATAGCTCAGGATTCTGTCTATTTTTACGAATCTAATGTGAAGTGAATGATTTCCAGAAAGACTAAATATGCGATCAATGCCCTGGTTCATCTGACAAAAAGAAAAAATGAAGGGCCGATCCTGATCAGTGAAATAGCCGAATCAGAGCACATACCTCAGAAGTTTCTCGAATCGATTCTGCTGGATCTGAGGAAAGCCGGCTTTTTAGCCAGTAAAAAGGGTAAAGGTGGGGGCTATTATCTTCTAAAAGATCCGAAAGAAATTAACCTCGCCGATGTCATGCGGCTTTTCGACGGCCCGATCGCTCTTTTACCTTGCGTAAGTTATACTTATTATGAACGATGTGAAGAATGTAAGGATGAAGAAACCTGCGGCCAGCGGGATGTATTTATGGAGGTCAGGAACAGAACGGTTCAAATGCTCAAAAAAGCAACGCTCACTGAAATAATCAAAAGAGAGAAAAAGCTCCTGGATAAAAAGATTTAAGTTTTTTTCTAAATACTCTATAAAGTTGATAGACTAAATATATATTTGATTCATTTTAGAAGAATGTTCTTATAGTTAAAGGTATTCCTATGGCAACTGCTGCAATAATCACCCTGGTCATCATCGTCATAGCCATTATTTTATTTTCTACCGAGATCATCCCCATCGATCTGACTGCTATACTGATCATGGTTGCCTTGATAGTCACCGGAGTCAATACGCCTCAGGAGGGAGTTGCCGGATTCAGTAATAATGCTACGATCACCGTAGCTTTTATGTTTATCCTGAGTGCAGCACTCCTTAAAACTGGCGCTTTACAATTTGTAGCCCACAAGTTAGCCAGGACTTTTCGAAAAAAATTTAATGGTGGTATCCTCCTGATGATGATACTGATTGCCTTTATTTCCGCTTTTATTAACAATACGCCGGTGGTAGCGGTTTTTATACCTGTCATACTTCAGATCGCAAGATCTTCAGGACAGAGTGCTTCCAAAATGCTCATTCCGCTGTCGTTTGCCTCCATATTTGGAGGTACATGTACACTGATTGGCACTTCGACCAACATTCTGGTCAGTGGAATCGCAGAAAAAGAAGGATTGGAGCCTATCTCAATGTTTACCATGACACCGATGGGCCTGATATTCCTGATAGCAGGCATTGTATATATGGTTTTTCTGGGGATACGCTGGCTACCGGTGCGTAAAGAAGAAAAAGACTTACAGGCTAAATTTGGAATGCGCAATTATTTAACCGAAATCGAGCTTATGAAAAATGCCGAATCCGTTGGTCAAAGAATTATGGATTCTGCCCTGGTTAATGAGTTGGAGATGGACATCATTGAGGTAAGACGAAATGGTAATAAATTTGTGCAGCCACCCGGAGATTTTGTCCTGCAGTTGGGTGATATACTCAAAGTCAGATGTAATGTGGAAAAAATCAAATCACTCAAAGACCGTGTAAAAATCCTGATGGCTCCGTCCCTGAAAATTGGCGATAATGATCTGATAGAAAAGGATTCTTCACTGGTGGAACTGGTCATTACGGCCGATTCGGAAATTGATGGCAAGACGTTGCGCGACCTGGATTTCCGTCGAAGTTACCGGGCGATCCCTCTGGCTATAAAACATCGGGAAGAGATTTTGCATGAACATTTATATGAGACCCCTATCCGTTCCGGAGATGTAATCCTGGCGGAAGTAAAAAATCACTATATCAAAGAATTAAAGCGACGGGAGGTCGAACAGGATGCTCCTTTTGCCTTGATTTCGGAAGATGTTATGAATGATTTTGATAGAAGGAAATTCTTCATTGTTTTGACTATACTTTTCTCTGTTATATTTATGGCAGCGACTGGTGCACTGGATATCATGGTTGGTACTATGACCGGTGTAATTGTTTTAGTGCTGTTGGGAATATTAACGATGAAAGAAGCTTATGAAGCCGTTCACTGGAAAATATTCTTTCTGCTGGCCGGCGCATTGAGCATCGGTACAGCTATGCATAATAGCGGACTTGATCAGATGATTGCAGGTTCTCTTGTGCATGTACTTGGTCCCCTCGGGCCAATCGCCATTTTATCCGGACTCTATCTGGTGACCTCCGTGATCACTGAAATGATGTCAAACAATGCCGCTGCCGCCTTACTGGCTCCTATCGCCATTGCCACGGCACAAAGTCTTGGATTAAACCATTTGCCATTTATTATGGCGGTCACTTTTGCTGCATCTGCCAGTTTTATTACCCCCATCGGATATCAGACCAACACGATGGTCTACACGGCCGGTCAATATAAATTCATGGACTTTGTAAAAGTGGGCACCCTGCTTAATATCCTCTTCTGGATACTGGCAACTATTTTTATTCCCCTCATCTATCCGTTCCAGACATGAATTTTTTTTAAGAATTGATTGTCGTAACTGAGGAACCAAAATTTAATGCGAACTCTTACCCAGATCATTTTCTGAATCTTCGTTTCCGGTAATGCTCCTCCCGGGGTATAAAATTTTCGACCGGTTGCCGGTAAATCCGGTAATTGCGGAACCCCCACCAGGCACCAACCAGGACTATCGCATAGACAAGCCTGTGAGGTTGCGATCCGGTCAATTTCAAATATACGACAACCGCCGATCCAAGTATCAGTATCATAAAACCGGTTAATACCTGGAGCAAGACTTTGGAGCGTTCCTGCTCAGCAAGTTGGTAGAGGACAAAATCATTTTCCAGAATAATCAATGCCTGATGTACCTGATCATCCGATCCTCCTAATTCTTTTAACAGTTTACGCAATGCAAGATGATCACCACCCTGATAAATCAGTTCCCTACCCTTTTCAATAAGTTCCTGTCCATCCATGATTCAGAACTTCATCCTTCCCGGGCAAGGTACAAAAGCCGGTTATTTTTGCCAAACCAGGTTGTGTTATTTCAAGTGATCTCTTCACAGTGGTTTTCAAAGGTTTATTTGGTATCCCGACAAGATTTTAAATAATGGTAGTTAATGCATCTGGGAAAATTGCTGATTAATATAAAGACACAAATTGTCTACAGTAAGTTGTTAAGCTTGTTGCTGAGAGCATTGCCGCTTATTCGAAGGTTCGGGGGTTCAACCTTTCAAGCGATCTCAGAGCTACCTGCTGATTATTCCATTCCTTCGGGAGGAACAGTTAAACAATTCCACAGTTCAACAAAGCTAAAACCAGCGGAGAAAACCTAAATTCTAAAAACTCGCCTCGGTGGACTTCTTCGTTGCTCTTGTTCTTGTCAACTTTGATGCTAAAGGCTCAGGGTTTTTTTTATTTTTCTTGTACTTTTGGCTACTATATAACAAATTATAAGTTGCTGATTATCAAGCTACTTTTTTTAGCTGTTTTAGTTGTTTTTCCAAATACTTTATTCGCTGTTCCTTCCATTTTTCTTGATTTTTGAACATCAATTCCGGACTAAATTCTTGTTGTCTCTTAATCATGGTATAGATGATCCGAGCTAATTTGTGTGCTACGGCGACTACTGCACCTTTTTTACCAATGCGTGAACGCATTTTTCTTGAATAATCACCCAACGGTGATTTACTTTTACTCATGTTGCTAGCGGCTTGTCGCAAGGATAGAAGTGCCTGGTTTTTCTTCTTTTGCATCTTACTGCTGATAATCTTTCCACCTGTGATTTTCGTGTTGGGTGTGACATTTAACCATGCCCCAAAATGGTTGGTGCTTTTCCATTGATTCATATCCGTTCCAATCTCGGATATCAATTCCAATGCACTGATTTCTGATATACTGTCTATGACGCATAAATCCACTCCTACAACGATCTTTAAAAGTGCCCTGACATCAAAACCAAACTCATTTTTCTTAAGCTTTTTTTTTCGATCAATATCCAATTCTTCCATCTTTTAGCTTGAGTAGTTCATCAGGATTTCTTTCCCCCTGCAGTATAGCCGCG